>JBNJGQ010000157.1:0-2742 GCA_051747845.1 Pseudomonadota bacterium | reverse complement strand
TTGAAAGGTGCCTTTTAAGCTATTTGCAAAGGCAACAAACTTCTCTTTTATGGTGCGTTTCACTTTTACTTCAACCGATCCAAGCACCTGGAAGCCCTCTATGCGTATATGAGGAGCCTGCTTTAAGTGACCCATGGAAGGGGCTTTATTCTCTGTGGAACCAAGAATGCTAAAGACGTTGGTGCTAATGGTGATTTCTTCAGGCACAAAAATTTCAAGACTTGAAAGGCCGCCTATAATTTTTATAGTAACGTCCGGGTGTTGAAAAACAGCATCGGTAAAATCGAGTTCTACTGAGCCTAAAAGGGAATAGATGGTGATTTCGCGCGGAACCGTCCATACGCCACACCGTTCATTAGAGGACAATATAGAGACAACGTTTTCCGTCGGTTGAACACGCCCCTCGCCGTAATGTGGCGAGAACTGCTGCTCTTTCATGCTGTCGTATGAGGTATCGGGCTTTAGTTCCAGGTCCTCTACCAATTCAGCAAGCTGGCTATGTGCCGTTGCGTCCATGGCTTGATCAAGCCTGCGTTCAAAGGCTTCAGCCGACAGTTCACCGTGGCTGTAATTCATTACCAACTGGTCGATGGTTTCTTCCCGGACTTTTTCTATTGGGCGATCTTCAAACTTTACACTCATGATGGTTCCTTGTTGTTCTTATCTTCTTATTATGGACAACAAAGCAATTCTTAGGCCAGAAATAAATAGCTTTTAAATCAGTGGTTTAATATTTTTGTTTTTATTTGCTTTTGTGTGTCTGACTAAAAGTTAGGAAAAGTTACCAATTGTCGGGAGCATAGCTCAACTTAGACGCTTATATTGAACGCGGGGAAAACGTATGTAGTCCGAATTACACTGCATGACTGAAAGAAATTAGGAAGTATTTAATGTAGCCTGATTCAATTGCATCAGGTGAGGTGCCCAATTAATAAGAGGAATATTTATGACACATGGCGTGGGAATTGCCCGGGCTGAGGAAGCCCTCAACGCTTTGGAAAATATGACCGAAGATGTTCAACCTATTAAACTGGAAGAATACCAACAGCGCGTTGTCAGGGCGCAGGCACTAATGCAGGAGCAAGGCATTAGCGCTATGTATTTAAATGCAGGTACTAACCTGGAATATTTCACAGGCTTAAAATGGTACCCCAGTGAACGATTGGTCGGCGCTGTTCTTCCGGTTAAGGGAAATGTCACCTTGGTAGCGCCCGCCTTTGAAGTCGGCTCATTAACTCAGGCAATGATACTGCCCATGGATACGGTTTTGTGGGACGAGCACGAATCACCCTACGAACGGCTGTTGGCGTTTTTAACCGAGCATTTTTCTGATGACTACAAACTGGCATTGGATGAATCCACACCTTACAGCGTTGTGGCAAAGCTGGAAGAGCGAAAGCCAGCCGAAACAATGTGCGACGCAAAAGTCATTACCGCTGCCTGCAGGATGCATAAATCTCCTACCGAACTGGCATTAATTCAGGCCGCAATGGATATGACCATGGCTGTGCACAGAGCCACCGGTGCTATGCTTCACGAAGGCGTAACTGCGTCTGAAGTCAGAGCTTTTATTGATAAAGCGCACCGCAAAGTAGGAGCGTCCGGTTCGTTTTTTTGTATTGTGTTATTTGGTAAGGCGACCAGTTATCCGCACGGCGTTAATTACGAGCAACGCTTAGAAAAAGACGACTGGGTGCTTATAGATACCGGTTGTAAGTTGCACGGATATCACTCCGATATCACCCGTACTTATCCCTTTGGCAACGCGACTGAAGAGCAAGAGCAATTTTGGCAATACGAACGTGATTTACAACAAGCAGCTTTTGATGCAGCTCGTATTGGGAAAACCTGCGAATACGTTGATGACGCGGTCCGCGTTAAATTGAAAAAATTGGATTTAAAAGCGGATTATCAGTTGCCCGGCGTACCGCACAGAACAGGGCACGGCATTGGTATGGATTTACATGAATGGCCTTATTTAGTGGGTGGGGACAAGACCGAATTAGCGCCGGGAATGTGCTTTAGTAATGAACCTATGGTAATTAACCCGGAGAAGTTTGGTGTGCGCCTGGAAGACCATTTTTATATGAGCGAAGAAGGGGCTTTTTGGTTTACCGAACCATCGCGTTCAGTGGATGACCCGTTTAATCTTCTTTGACTTAATGAGCATGGCACCTGACCCTAAGGTCAGATGCATGCTCAAAGTTGATTATCGCTTGCTTACCTGGTTACGCCCATTATTTTTACTAACGTAAAGTGCCTTGTCTGCGGCTTCAATCAATTCTGAAACGCTGGCTTTTGAGGAGAAGTCTTCAGAACAGATACAACCGGCTGAAAGCGTACAGTAGAAAGTTTCACCCTGCGCAGTGAACTCCATTTCGCTAAATACCTTTCTGATACCATCGACAACGTCGAAAGTGTCGCTTTCGTTAGTGTTTGGCAAAATAATCATGAACTCCTCACCACCATAGCGACCAACGATATCTGTTTTTCGAAATCTGTGACGCAATAAGGTGGCAAGTGAAGCGATGACAGTATCACCGGTAGCGTGGCCGTAGGTATCATTGACCCGTTTAAAATGGTCAATGTCCAGCATAACAATGGATAGCACGCCCCCGTCCCGGCGAGCTCTTTCGAGTTCATGTGTCGCATGCTCTTTGATGGCCGCATGCTTTAAAAGACCGGTTAATCCGTCTTTACTGATTAACTGTTCGAGCACTCTTGCCCGGTGCACCCGCGAGC
>JBNJGQ010000156.1:0-2875 GCA_051747845.1 Pseudomonadota bacterium | reverse complement strand
GTCCATTAATGACTCAATGCGCTGCTGCTTCACCGAGCCACTTTCGCCCAGCTTCGCACCTAATAACTGACCAATGTCGTCAATAGCCGCTTCATTAAAAAGCGTTAAAGCCTCACCCAGAATGCCACTGCCGGAAAACCCCTGACTGACTGCCGCCACTTGCTGTTTGGCATCGATGGACTCTATAGCCATGTGCAATTCAGAGGGCGCAATGAAATTAACGTTAGGCACCGGCAGTTCAATAAAGGTATCCAGCACCCGGGCTAAGTGATCGCCCGCCTGACCCATGGCAACGTTTGAAACCTCGCGGTATACATCGAGCGGGTTAGACGGCGCCTGTGTTTGTTGGTCGGCGACTTTTAGTTGTCCACCAGCGGGCTGGTAAAGACCGAATTGCTGCAACAGGGTTTGAATGTCTTCGGCTTTCATGGGCTTTTTCACAAAGGCCATGGCACCTAATGACTGAACGCGTTTTTGCGCCTCGGGCTGTATGTCGCCGGACACCACAATGACGAGGGTTTCTAACTGCTCTTCTTTTATTGCCTGCAGGGTTTCGTAGCCGTCTTTTACCGGCATGTTCAAATCCAGAAACAGGATTTCAGCACGCCCTTCACGCACACAAGTAAGCGCTTGCTCACCGTGCTCCGCCTGGTGCACCTCAGCGTCCCAGTCATCCGGCAGCGTGCGCAGCAGCTGTTTCCGCGCCATTTTCGAGTCATCGCACAGCGTGACTTTTAGCGTCATAGATTGAAATTCCCGGCCGTTAAGAACATGCCCCTAGTTTAACCTATGGTGCAGTCTGACGCCATGTATGTGAACCTCAGACTACAGCAGTTTGATTCCGAAAAAGATCGATAAAGAATAAAATCACGGTAGATTGATTCCGATTTATAAGCTATTCTTACCAAATTACAGCAACAAACTGCCGGATATTAATGAAAAACGTAACACTTCAGCTATTTAACGAAGGAAAATGGTGGGACGCTGCCAACATCAGCTTTGCCGGTGAACAGATGGCAAGTGGTGTTACTTTAGCTTATCTTCCACAATACATTAAGGACGTGCACAGCTACGGCATGAAAGACTGCTGGGCTTGTAGTGTTAATGCACCCGTCACGATGACACCTATCGATTACGAAAGCTGGCCTGCATTACTTGACGATTTGCTGCCGGTAGGGAAGTCTCGGGACTGGTGGCTTAATTACCTCAATGTCAGCAGACGTAGCGAGTTTGAGCAGAATTATGCGTTACTGACCCACGCCTGCATGTCCCCCATTGGTAACCTGCGTATTAAAGAAGCCACTTCGCAACTGAACGCTCATAACACGCAGCGCTTTTCCATTAATGATGTTGCACAGTTACAACACGGTTTTCTGGAGTACGCAAATGAACAGGGGGCTGCAGTAGGCGGTGCTACGGGGGCCGGTGGTGTTGCTCCCAAACTGCTGCTTATGGTTGAAAATAATGAGGTCTATATTGATGGTGACTTTGCCGGTAAACGGCTTTCTGCAACACCCTACCTGACCAAATTTGCCCGGAATGCTCGCTCTGCCAGAGACAATAATATTCTTCGCGCGGAAGGTGTCTTTTATCAGGTGCTGAGCAAGATACTGGAAGGTACCAGCATTGAGACCATTAACATGTCTGGCATGATGACGCTGGAGCATGAATCTCAAGTAAGCCTTTGGCTTCCAAGGTTTGACGTTCAAGTTGATAACTCAATAGCAACCAGGATTGGCGTTGAAAGTATCTATTCGATGATTAATGCGGGACCCGGAAGTTACCAGGATCACTTTTTTGTCATGGAGAACATCTGGAATAAGATAAAAAACACCACCCAGATGTCGAGCCAGGAGTTTGCTAAACAGTATCTGGCAAGAGATTTATTGAATTTGGCTTTCGGAAATTCAGACAACCACGGGCGTAATATCTCATTTTTAAAATTAGAGGGTGATATTCAATTTGCCCCTATTTACGACTTTGCGCCGATGAAAGCCGACCCTGAAATGGTCACCCGTTTATTTAAGTGGGGAAAAAATTGTGAAGAAGGCGGCACAGTTCGCTTTAATAACGTGGTTAAAGAGCTTACAGAGTATTGCGAACCTGACGAGTTGATGGCGTTCCTGAACAGTTTAGCGGAAAAGTTAATTGGTGTTCCTGTTTTATTAGAGCAGCATGGTTGTCCTCGCGAAATACTGGAATTTCCTGCCATTGGTTTTAACAACCTTGAAAGTAAATTAGCAAATTTCGGTGTGCACAATGGATAATTTATCAATAGAAGAGCGCAGAGCGATAATAAAGGATATAGAAGAGGCATTGGCTAGTGGCGATATCTCTATCGGGGCTGCAATTAAGCGAATCAGAACGGAATTATATGGGATGAATCAGGCTCATTACGCGAAATTTCTTGGGGTGGCCGATAGAACATTGCGCGACATTGAAAAAGGCAAGACCGATCCGCGTTTATCTATCGTCGAAAAACTGCTTGCTCCCGCCGGACTTCGGCTCAGTGCCAAGGCTGTTAACCATAAGCTGTAGCCTGATGCCATTGCATCAGGTACGATATAAAACATTACGCACAACGCAATTTATATAAAAATGAAACAATACTTAGAGCTGTGCCAACGCATTGTCGACAAAGGTGTTTGGGTTAAAAACGAACGTACAGGCATTAACTGCCTAACGGTGATTAACGCCGACTTAGAGTACGATGTTGCCAACAACCAATTCCCGCTCATTACCACCCGAAAGAGCTATTATAAGTCAGCTATTGCTGAGCTTTTGGGCTATTTGCGTGGCTACGACAGTGCCGCTCAGTTTCGTGATATTGGCTGCAAAACCTGGGATGCCAATGCCAATGAAAACCAGGCCTGGC
>JBNJGQ010000155.1:0-2944 GCA_051747845.1 Pseudomonadota bacterium | reverse complement strand
TTCTGGCCGGCGCATTACGCGGTATGCAATAACCGCTAATAAGCCGGCCACACCGATTACCCACGCCATAGCGTAATCGGTAAACGAACCGGCCTGACTCACCCCGGCAGACACCAAACCAGCAATTAAAAACTGTAAGCTACCGGTCACTGCCGAGGCTGATCCGGCCCGTTCTTTCTGTTCTGCCAATGCACCCGCCATAGCATTGGGGAAAACCAGACCAAGCGTCGAAATATAGGCGAATAAAGGCAGTAAAATTCCCCAGAAGCTCGCATTTAAGTAAGCCATAACACACATTATGACCGAGACTATTGCCAACATGGGCAAAGAAACATTGAGGATTTTGCGCGATGAGTGGTACTTCAACAACCAACCATTTAATTGAGAAAGTCCGATAATACCAATAGCATTCAGACCAAATAGCCAACTGTAGTGAGTTGGCGAAAGACCGAAAACTTCAATAAACATTTTCGGCGAGCCGGTGATGTAAGCAAACAGCCCCGACTGAGCAATAGCGCCAGTTAACGAATAACGAAGAAAAGACGGATCACGAAGCACTGACCAGTAGGTGCTGCCGGTGTTCCGCATACGCACATCGTAGCGGCGTCCCCGCGTTTCCGGCATGACAAAGTGAATGGTTACCGCTGACGCAACGCCTAATGCAGCCACAATCAGAAATAAAGCGCGCCAGCCCATCCATTCCGTTACATAAGCCCCAAACAGCGGAGCCAGAATAGGCGCGACGCCCATAACAAGAATGAGAAAAGAAAACACTCGGGCTGAAGCTTGCGGCGTGTATAGGTCACGCACAACCGCTCGGGCAATAACAATGCCGGCACAGGCTCCAATGGCCTGGAAAAAGCGTAGAACAATAAGCCACTGAATATCGGGTGCAAAGGCACAACCAATAGACGTCACAACGTATATTGCCAGCCCAATATACAGCGGATTCTTGCGTCCGAACTTATCGGTCGCAGTACCGTAAAGTAGTTGACCGATAAAAAGGCCAAAAAAGAAGGCCGTCAGCGATAATTCAACATGATGTGTATCAGTTGCATAATCAGACGCAATAGCGCTGAATGCCGGCAGATACATATCAATGGAAAGTGGTGCAAAAGCGGTCAATAACGCCAGGATGACAACAATAAAATCAAATCTGGCGTTATCTGAAACAGGTGCGGGCTCGAATTGTCGAGCCACTACTTATCTCCGGCAGGAACGTAAGACTGTGTTGCAAAGTCCTCTGGGCGTTCTAATACATCCTGAGTACGGGCGTAATTTACCAATGCCTCAGCGTAGTCTATTCCTGTATTGCGGGCCCGGCCTCTCTCACTCACACGATAGAATGTATCATAGCCATCCTGACCGCCGGCAATAAAGCTGTTGGTGACCATGACATAAGTTGCCCTTGCCGTCATTGGTTGCCAACTGTTGCTGCCTTTATCCCACACTTGTAGGTTAGAAACGCGGCTGCCCTTTTCTTTGGTTAAATCAACCGAATAACGAATACCGGCGCCATAGGGGTATGCTCGTGTTGAACCGCCGTCAGAGACGGAATAAGCTAACGCTTCTTCCATTGCCTGTTTGAACTCAGAACCACTAAGCTCCAGTTTGACCAGCGTATTCGCAAAAGGCAGTACGTTAAATGCGTCACCTACTGTGAAGTCTCCCTGACTAATATCAGAACGGACGCCACCACCATTTTGTATCGCAAAATCGGCCTCCGGTACAGAATGCAAAAAGGCTTCTGCCACCAGGCGATGAGCGCCTGAACTCACTACATCAGCGCAGCCGTCGCGTCGTGGCAAATCAATTTCCTGACTGCAAATTTGCTGGGGCACTTGCGCTAACACTTCAGCAGAAAAGTCCTCAACTTTGCTTTGATAATCTTCCAGCATATTTTGCAGCTCAGCATCCGGTTCGACGAAACTGAACACACCACTTTCTTCTAATGCGGTTTTGATGGGTTCATAAGTCGTCACAATACCGTCACTCACTTGAATTTCATTACCTAAAAGGTAGTGTGGACGACCGCCGCATTTTTCAATTTTGTCACCGTCAAAAAAAGCCTGCAGTTCACCAACTACGAGTGAATACTGGTAAGCATGGGCAATACAAACTTTGTCGCCATCTGCATTCGTTAACTCAGTCGGGTATGGTCCATCAGATTCCATTCCAAAACCACTGAAGTCACCCAGTAATGTGTGTGAGTCACCACCAATAACAATATCGACACCGGGCAGCTGTTGCACCAACTCTTTATCGCGTTCGTACTGAATATGAGTCAGCAGGACAATTTTCTCAATGCCCTGCTGTTGAACTTCGGCAACATACTTACGCGCCGTTTCCAGTTCATCTAAAAACTCAGTAGTTTCATCGGGCTGTGACGATTTTTTGGTTTTACTGGCAATATCCAGACCAATAATGGCAATTTCTTCGCCATTACGCTCAACAACGGTATAGGGTTTGAACATCTCCCAATCACGGTTCGGTGTTAAAGGAGAGTCACCCACTTTAGGCTTAATGTTCGCCCCTAGTTTGGCTGTATGGCAGCTTTCAGTGCCCAGCTGCTGCAGAAACTTGGCCAGCCCTGCATCGCCATTATCAAACTCGTGATTACCAATAGTAAAAGCGTCAAAACAAACGTTATTCATCATACGAGCGTCGGCTTCACTGCCAAATAACGTAAAATACAAGCTACCAGTAAGAGCATCGCCAGCATGCAGGGTCAGCACATTGTTATTCGCTTTTCGGAGCGCCTTAAGTTGAGCCGCAACCCTTGGGAAACCGCCTGCTTCAACCTGCCACTCCTGATCACCCCAAACCAGAGTTTGCTGTTTTGGCGCCAAAGTAGAGTGATGATCATTAATGTGTAACAGCGTTAATTGGAACTTATTGCTTTGGGGCTCCTGAGGAGCAGAGGCACAACTGATTAACAGCGCAG
>JBNJGQ010000154.1:0-2994 GCA_051747845.1 Pseudomonadota bacterium | reverse complement strand
CCAAGGCCAACCATAAGCCCCGATTTAGTGCGGATATCAGGGCGAACCTCTTTGTATTTTTGCAGCAAATCTAAAGACCACTGATAATTTGCACCCGGACGAGCAGCTTTATAAAGACGTGGCACAGTCTCAAGGTTGTGGTTGAATACATCAGGCGCTTCATCTTTCAGGATATCTAGCGCTACTTGCATACGGCCACGAAAGTCAGGTACGAGTACTTCAACCTGAATGTTGTTCTCGCTGTGCTTACGTATTTCACGAATACAATCAGCAAAATGCTGAGCTCCACCATCGCGTAAATCATCACGATCAACAGAGGTAATAACGACATACTTTACTTTCATGTCGCGAATGGTTTTCCCCAGTTTTTCAGCTTCTTCAGGGTCTGGTGGAAGAGGGCGACCATGAGCAACATCACAGAATGGACAACGACGCGTGCAAATATCACCCAGAATCATAAAGCTGGCAGTACCGTGATTAAAGCATTCCGGTAAATTTGGACAGGAAGCTTCCTCACAAACAGAATGCAAGCCATGGCTGCGCATAGCCTGTTTAATCTCATCAATACGCTCAGTTGAAGAAGGGAGCTTCACCTTCAACCACGACGGCTTACGCAACATTTGGTCGCGTTCTGTGGGAATAATTTGTACTGGTATCAGTGCCATTTTATCGGCGTCACGCATTTTGACACCAGGTTCAACTCTAACTGGCTTTGACATAATCTTGAGCGAGTCCCGTTTGTTGAAGAATGTTGCTGTAGGAAACTGAACTAGTGAAGTGTTTTATCACTGCATTAGCGGCTTCACTAAAGCTTTCAGGACCATTGAGATCCTTGGTTTGAATCATTTTTATGCCCGACAAACCACAAGGGTTTATCCGGGCAAATGGCTCCATATCCATATTGACGTTTAACGCCAAGCCGTGGAATGAACAGCCTTTACGAATACGCAGCCCTAACGAGCAAATTTTATCATTGCCAACGTAGACACCCGGAGCATCTCGTCGTGCTTGAGCATCAATACGGTAATCGGCAAGAGTCTCGATAACCGTGTTTTCAATTTGATTGACTAATTGGCGAACACCGTAATTTAGGCGACGAATATTCAGGAGGAAATAGATAACAACCTGACCAGGACCGTGGTAGGTAACCTGCCCACCTCTGTCGACTTGAATAACGGGGATATCGCCGGGAGCCAGAATATGTTCGGCTTTTCCGGCTTGCCCTTGGGTAAATACAGGGGCATGTTCGACCACCCACAGTTCGTCTGCAGTGTGTTCGTCGCGCTGGTCGGTGAATTGTTGCATGGCATGCCATACGGGTTCGTATGGCTGCCTGCCTAATTCACGAATAATTAGGGTATCGTTCATGCCGCTATTATAACGTTTGTCTAGAACAACGGCTAGTCTTGCAGCTACAGAACGTAGCGAACGTCGTCAATATCTGATAACGATCGATAAAGAATTTCAATATGCTGCTGACTTTCTACACGCACAGCAACAGAAACCGAATGATAGTTGCCTTTACTGCTAGGTTTTACGGAAGGAGAAT
This sequence comes from Pseudomonadota bacterium, assembly GCA_051747845.1. Lineage (GTDB taxonomy): Bacteria > Pseudomonadota > Gammaproteobacteria > Enterobacterales > Alteromonadaceae > Idiomarina. Next base: position 1,445 of record JBNJGQ010000154.1, on the reverse strand, counting down.
AATCGCCGGGAGCATGTTCCTGTAAAACTTCGACAACTTGATCGGGAAGGCTGTCACTGGCAACCCCCATCACTTTAAAAGTAAAGTGACAGGGGAAGTCTACCAGTTCATCAAAGCGTGTCTTTTGCATCTATCTTAACCTTTATTCTTCACTAAACTGCTGTTTAATATAATCCATGATTTTCTTGAAGAAACCGCCTTCCTCAACTGCCTGCAGAGTCACTAACGGGAAGGATGCGACATCTTCATCGTTTAACTGAAGGTAGACTGTTCCAACATGTTGGCCTTTTGATAACGGCGCCTGCAATTGCTGCTCAAGTTCAAAGTTAGCTTTCAGCTTGTCGCGCTGGCCTTTCGGTAAAGTAATGACCACATCTTCGCTGATTCCAAGTTCAACTTCGTCAAGGTCTCCGCCCCAGATGCGATGAGAAATAAAGCTCTCACCAGCACTATAAGCTTTGACTGTTTCGAAGTAGCGGAAACCGTAGTTAAGCAGCTTTTTACTTTCTACTTTACGAGCCTGTTCGCTGTTAGTACCCATTACTACAGCAATTAAACGCGTACCGTCTTCAACTGCAGATGAGACAAGGCTATAACCGGCTTCGCTGGTGTGTCCTGTTTTTATGCCGTCTACGTTCAGGCTGCGGTCCCAAAGTAATGAGTTACGGTTGTACTGCTTAATGTTGTTGTAGGTAAACGATTTCTCCGCATAAAGTGCGTACTCTTCCGGCGTTTCTTCAATTAAAGCACTGGCTAACGTCGCCATGTCACGAGCAGAAACGTACTGATCGGGATCTGGTAAACCGTGGCTGTTAGAGAAGTGGCTGTCTTTCATGCCAATTTGTTCAGCGTAGTTATTCATTAAGTCAGCGAATGCGTCTTCGCTGCCGGCAATGTGTTCAGCCATAGCAACGCAGGCGTCGTTACCTGAAGAAATAATAATGCCGCGATTCAGGTCTTCTACACTGATTTCTTTGCCAACCTCAATAAACATTTTTGATGACTCAGGGAAATTTTTTGCCCAGGCATTCTCGCTTATGGTAACCATGTCGTTTGAACTAATACGACCGGCAAGTATCTCTTTACCAATGATATAGCTTGTCATCATTTTGGTAAGGCTTGCTGGAGGAAGGCTCTCTGCAGAGTTACCTTCGGCCAGAACCTTACCCGTGGTGTGATCGATAAGTATATAAGCTTTGGCGTTAATTGACGGTGCATTGGGAACCAATGACTGGGCCGCAAAACTTGCTGAGCTGAATAATAGGGTTACAACTGTAAAAAGGTGACAAATTTTTTTCATTGGAATTATCTTTATCTTATCGGTCAAAAGGTGAATCGAGTGCGTAATGGGGCCGGATTATATCAGTTCTGATGCGTAGCGTCAGGAGTATCGGACTGACTTTGCGCTGCCTTTACGCGAAAAGCTTCCGGGTATCCTGAAGACC
>JBNJGQ010000153.1:0-3001 GCA_051747845.1 Pseudomonadota bacterium | reverse complement strand
TCTGGAAGAGTTTGAAATGCCTTATACGGTGTTCGTTAACCCTGAACTTATGCGTAAGCACAGCGGTCATTACATGGGCTGGGATGAGCTTAAAGAAATTCAGCAGAACGGCGCTACCATTGCTAACCACGGGCAGACTCACGCGCATCTTATTCGCCAGCAACAAGGTGAAAGCGATGAGGAGTGGCAGGAGCGCATGCGTTACGACGTTATTACGGCACAGGAAGCCATTGATGAGAACTTAGGCGAACAGCAGAAGTACTTTGCCTACCCTTACGGCGAGTATAACAACGAGTTGCGGGCTTTACTGGATGAATGGGACTTCCTGGCCTTTGCTCAGCATTCAGGCCCATGGTCTCAATGGAGCGAAGATACTGTTATTACGCGTTTCCCGGCATCGGGTATCTATGCGAACTTAAATACGTTGAAAGCCAAGTTGAATTCGAAAGCCATGCCGGTAAGTGCTTATCAACCGGAAGAGCCTTTAGTTGAGCATGAAAATAAGCGTCCTGGCATAAGCGTAACGCTGGAAGCCGGCGATACACTAGACGATATACGCACCGGTGCTTTGCAGTGTTTTGCTGGGGGGGAAGTTTTAAAGCCTGAGTGGGAAAGTGATACCAAGTTCAGTGTAAGCTTAGAGCAGGACATCAACATTGGGCGTTCACGCATTAACTGTACCGCGCCCAGTGCTTCAGAGTCGCGCTACTACTGGTATTCCGTAGCGCTTATTCGCCCGGACGAGTCAGGCAGCTGGCCTGACTAATCGGCGATAATGGCAAAATCTTTTTTGAGTTTATCCATGCTGACCACCGGTACTTCTCCGCGTTGGTGGTCGGCATTGAAAATCGCTTTACGATTACCGTCCGGGTTTACCAAAATAATAGCGGCGCTGTGATTCACCAGATAATTTTCTTCACCGTCATCGGGAATGGAATACATTAAGCCTAAATCGCGCACGAAAGGGAATAACTCTTTGTGCTCAGCCCGCACACCGACAAAGTCGTCGCCAAAATAGTTAACGTACTGCGTTAAACGTTCAATGTCATCGCGTTTAGGATCCACTGAAATCAACCAAACTTTAACCGGTTCGGAAACCTCTTTCTGCAATTCAGGGATCACGCCCTTCAAGTCTGACATGGTGGTTGGGCAAATATCGGGACAGAAGGTATAACCGGTAAAGAGCAAGGTCCACTGACCTTTAAGCGCATCGTTCTCTACTGTGCCGGCTGCTGTGCTTTCTAAAGTAAAGGGCTTTAACGCGCGAGGCGGTTCATAAACTAAAGCTTCCGGCTTTTCTTCCGGCCAAAAGTTATAAACCGCAAAACCGGCTGCAAGGGCAATAAGGGCGGCCAGCAGCGTAACGATACGACTCATCTCTTACTCCATTTATACGTAGTGATCGACCAGTAAAATGACGAACAGCAGCATGAGGTGCCAGATAGAAAAAGCAAACATGTTAAAGGCTGTTTTTTTATTGGGTGCGTACTTCAGCTTCCAGGCATAAGCCAGGAAAATGGCATTAAGTACACTGACACCCACCAAATAAATCATGCCGGTCATGCCAATTAAGAAAGGCATAAGGCAGACCACGGTCAGTAAAACGGTGTACAAGAAAATACAGGTTTTGGTGAAGTCGATACCGTGAGTGACCGGCAGCATCGGAATTTCAGCTCGTGCGTAGTCTTTTGCGCGGTGTACAGCAAGCGCCCAGAAGTGAGGCGGTGTCCAGGTAAAAATAATCATAACCAGCAGTACCGCCGGTGCGTTAATTTCATTGGTGACTGCTGTCCAGCCCAGTAACGGAGGTGCTGCACCGGCTAGACCACCAATAACAATGTTCTGCGGCGTTGCGCGTTTTAAGAACATGGTATAAACCACAGCGTAACCGACCATGCTGGCAAAGGTTAACCAGGCAGTTAACGGGTTAACCCAGGCATATAGGGTCACAAAACCAATAGCGCCAATAGATGCCGCAAACACCGTGACTTTTGTCGGTGATAAATTTCCCTGAGGCAGTGGCCGACGTAGCGTACGGGCCATTTTCGCGTCGATATGACGGTCAACCAGATGATTAATAGCAGCCGCAGCAGCGGACATCAGCCCAATACCGGTTAAGGCCGGGACCAGGACATTCATCGAAACAAGCTCTTCAGTGGCCAGACACATGCCGACCACAGCAGTGAGCAACAACAAGGCGACGACACGAGGCTTGGTCAGCTCCAGGTAGTCTCGCCAGTGAGCGTTGCGCGTTTTTGTTATATTTTTTGTGGCAACGGATTCCATAATTACAACTCCTCTACGCCTTTCTGGACAGGTTGTAATTCAAACCAACCAACGACAGTAACAACAACGCTCCAACAGCATTGTGTGCTACCGCATTCCAAAGCGGTAATTGAAAGACTACGTTACTAATACCGAGCAGAATTTGCAAAGACAATAACAAGCCAATAACAATTAATGAGCGGCGGAAAAACTGCGACTTTGCCTTTCTCCAACATTTAAAGAGTAAAGCACAGACCACTAAAAAGGTAATAATGGCGCCAACTCTATGCATGACATGCATGGTCATGCGGTCATTGTAGTCATGCGCGCCAAACTGGTAGGTATCGGCTTCTGGGATACTAAATGCGCCGGCAAAGTCCAGTTGTGCCGTCCAGTTACCTTCGCAAAAAGGCAGTTCAGTACAGGCTACGGCGGCGTAGTTGGCTGCAACCCAACCACCCAAAGCTATTTGTCCTATAACAACCAGCAGGGTAAAGAAGGCGAGGCTCCTGTAACGTCTTAACTCTGAGTCTCCGCCGGCAAGTCGGAATGACGACAGACGCAAAGACAGCAGGTACAGCAGCGATATGACCGAAAAGCCCCCCAACAAATGCCCCATCACGATGAGAGGTTGTAAATTCATGGTCACTGTCCACATGCCCAGAGCCGCCTGGAATATGACCAACCCAAGTAGCAGAGTGGGCAGTTTTACCGGTGTACGATAATGGCTTTGATG
>JBNJGQ010000152.1:0-3079 GCA_051747845.1 Pseudomonadota bacterium | reverse complement strand
GAGTATGAAATTGAAGTCTTGTCACAAGCCTTACGTTTATGTCAGTTTAACCAAAAGAAAACAGCAAATTTTCTCGGACTGACATATCATCAATTACGTGGTTACTTAAAAAAGTACCAGTTATTGGAAGGGGCTTCTGCAGCTAATGATTAAAGCGTACGCCAACGTCGCTGTTATTGCGGCCGCACTGGTATCCGGTTGCCAGTCGGAGGAGCCAGAACCCGCGCCTCTGGCCGACGGCATTATTTACTGCTCAGAAGGAAACCCGGATACCTTTAATCCGCAGCTCATCACTTCCGGCACGACTGTAGATGCTACAGCAGCTCAGTTATACGACCGCCTGATAGACTACGATGCCAAACAGCAAAAGTTTGTACCGGCATTGGCTAAGCGCTGGGAAACATTAGACAATGGAACGCGCTACCGATTTTATTTACGTGAGGGTGTTCAGTTTCATACAACCGACTATTTTGAACCGACCAGAGAGTTAACCGCTGAAGACGTTCAGTTTAGCTTTAACCGCTGGCTGGATGAAACCAGCCTTTACCATCATGTGGGCGGAAGCTATCCGTTTTTCAGTGCAACCGGTCTTGATAGACTCATTAATAAAGTCGTGAAGATTGATGAAATGACGGTCGATATCGTGCTTAATAACGCCGACAGCTCATTTCTGGCAAATTTGGCAACCGACTTCGCTATAATTTTATCCGCCGAGTACGCACAGAAACTTTTAGTCGCAGAACGACCAGAGCAAATTGACAACTTACCGATAGGAACTGGCCCTTATCGCTTTGAAAGCTACCGAAAAGATGTCTTAATTCGATACTCGCGTCACCCTGACTACTGGCGTGAAGGACCTGGCATTAAACACCTGGTTTACTCCATTACCCCCAACGCCAATAAACGCATGCTCAAGTTGGTTACCGGCGAATGTGACATCATCCCTTACCCATTGGTAAGCGAGTTGAAAGCTCTTAACCGGGAGCAACTCATGGTCACCAATGAGGTCAGTCCTAACGTTTCATTCTGGGCTTTTAACACGCAAAAAGAACCTTTTGATGACCCTCTTGTGCGTCAGGCTTTAAGTCACGCGATTAACCGCGAAGCTATTATTCAGACAATTTATTACGGCAACGCTGAGCTGGCGCAGTCGATATTACCGCCAACATCCTGGGCATACGACGACCGCGGCATTCAATATCAATACAATCCCGAAAAAGCCAGGCGCCTATTACAGGAAGCAGGCCACTCCAGCCTGGACATTACGATTTGGGCAATGCCGGTGCAGCGAGTATACAACCCCAATGCCCGTAGAATGGCAGAGCTGATGCAATCAGATTTAGCTCAAATAGGGGTATCTGCGCGCATTGTTTCATACGAATGGAATACCTTTCGGCGACGCCTCTCTCGGGGGGAGCACGATACAGTACTTATAGGCTGGTATGCCGATAATGCCGATCCTGATAACTTTTTCCGGCCGCTACTCAGTTGTGCCGCAGTAGCGACCGGCGGCAACCGGGCTAACTGGTGCCATACCGGTTTTGACCAACTTCTGTACAGTGCCATTGCAACTACAAACCCAGAAGAGCGCAAAGCTTTATATCAGTCAGCGCAGCACCTGCTGAATCAACAACAGCCTTTACTGCCAATTGCCCACTCAAAGCGTTTTCAGGCCCAACAGAAAAGCATTAGTGGTGTCGAGCTGCCCCCATACGGCGGTATTAACTTTCGTCTTGCGACTAAAAAGCCTGTACAGGAGCAATCGCAATGACTCGTTACCTTGTTGGCCGCTTAAGCGTTTTCATTATTGCCATTTTTTTGCTGACGTTTTTTAGCTTCAGTCTTAATTACTTGTTTCCGGGTGACCCGATAACCAATATGACCGGTGTTCGAACCTTCCAGAACAATTACTCATTAGTGACGGAGTTACGCGCCGGAGACGAGAACATTGCCGCTCAGTACCTGCACTACTTACGCCATCTATTCGCGGGGGATTGGGGACAATCGTTAAGTAATGGTACACCAGTGTTTGCCGACGGTCTCCAGCATTTTATGGCATCAATGGAGCTTGTTATTTTCTCTTTACTGGTTGCGGTCATCTTTGGCTTACCGTTGGGCGTCTTTGCTGCAACCCGTTTCAGACAGCGGTCAGACAAGGCAGTAATAAGCCTGGCAATGATGGGTTACTCTATTCCGGTATTCTGGTTGGCACAGCTTTTAATCTTGCTGTTTGCTATAAAGCTGGGCTGGTTTCCTATTACGGGCCAAATCAACCCTTTATATGGTGTAGAGCCACAAACCGGCTCTATTCTAATCGATGTATTTCTTAGCCAGTCAGAATATAAAACTGAAGCACTTCAGGACGCTTTAAACCATATTGTTTTGCCGGTGGTCATATTGGCCATTATGCCTATGATGTTGCTACTCAGACTTATGCGAAACGCAACTCAGGAAATGCTGCAGAAACCTTTTGTCAAAGCGGCCAGAGCCCGTGGTTTAAGTGAATGGCGAGTGCTAATGAAGCACGCTATTCCCAACGCCGTGCAATCAGTACTGCAACAAACCACATTACTTTTTAGTTTACTGTTAACGAACAGCATTGTTGTCGAGTCTATTTTTAACTGGCCCGGAATGGGGAATTGGCTTATCCGCAGTATATTTGAACGCGACTACCCAATTATTCAGGCTGCAGTGCTTATGTTCGCTTTCGTGATTTTGCTATTTAACCTACTGGTCGAGCTTTACCACGGCTGGCGCTTTCCAATAGTGAGGCATGAACAAAATGCCGCAGATTAACCTCTATCATCACGACGAAACACCGTCCCCGCTGCAACTGGTCTGGAAAAGTTATCGGACTCGGTTTTTGTCCATGGCAGCGCTTTATGTTTTGTTAGCAATGATTCTCGTGGTTGTTTTGTCACCACTGCTGGCGCCGTTTAACACTTCAGCTCAGTTTTCTGATGCTATCGCACTACCACCGTCATGGGTTGAAAGCGGTAATATGAAGTATTTATTCGGTACGGATGATCTTGGCCGCGATATGCTGTCACGGCTTCTGATAGGCGGGTTATACAGCCTC
>JBNJGQ010000151.1:0-3120 GCA_051747845.1 Pseudomonadota bacterium | reverse complement strand
GCGTGACCGTCATCTGCTGACCGTACAGATTGCCTGAAAACTCAAACAAATGCACCTCCAGCTGTACTTCGTCGCCATTTAATGTTGGCCGGGTTCCCAAGTTAGCGACTCCGGAATAGGTTTCTTCGTCCTTACCAAGCTGGGCTGTTACCGCAAACACCCCGTGTAGCGGGCTTTTTAATCGCTTTAGTGGCACGTTAGCGGTAGGAAAACCAATAGTTCGGCCATTCTTCCGCCCGTGTACGACTTTTCCGCACATTTGATAAGGCCGACCCAGCATTTGTTCCGTCTGCTCAAAGTCACCTTCCTCTAATGCCTGACGGATGGCAGTGCTGCTTACGCGCTGTTGCTGTTGACGATAACTGCGGGTGTCCACCACTTCAAAACCCAGCTCGTTACCGGCTTTTTGCAGCAACTCGAAATCACCTTCGCGCTTGTAGCCAAAACGGAAATCGTCGCCAACTACTAAAAACTTAACGCCCAGCTTGCCAACCAGGGTCTGCTCAATAAACTCACGAGCCGGCTGGCTGGCAAACTTCTTATTAAACTCAATGAAAATATGCCGGTCGACATTTTGTGCCTGTAGCGCGAGATACTTTTCACGCCAGTTGGTTAACCGTGCAGGCGCTTTTTCAGGCTGAAAGAGCTCTTGCGGCTGCGGCTCAAAGGTCATAACCGCCGAGGGGACACCCAACTGCTGCGCTTGTTCACGGACCTGGCTCAATACCGCCTGATGGCCCAGGTGAACACCATCGAAGTTACCGATGGTCAACACACAGCCGTGATGCTCAGCTCTTAGGTTATGAGTACCGCGAATCAGTTCCATGCCCGCACAATCTTAATGTTTTCCGGAAAAGACGCGATTATAACTGATACTGAGGCGATAATCAGTACTCACGCGCACGGAAATGTCGCGGCCTCATACCCGTGACGACAAGCACACCAATATAAATCAGCGCGCCGAATCCAATCACCTGTGCCAAAAGCCAGGGACGCTCGACTAAAGAGCTGGTTCGCCAAGTAGCAATATCCGGACTTAACCAGAGCACACCCGCTATCATCGCCGTGGTGGCGAACAGCACCTGCAGAATAAACCGCCCGGTTCCTGGTTGTTTTTTCAGTACCCCTTCACGCCATAAAGTCACGCCCAGTAACCCAGCGTTTATAGCCGCGGAAGCTGCCGTTGCCAGCGCTAATCCGACATAACTAAAAGGAATGGCCAAAGCAATGTTAAACACCATGTTTGCTGCCATCGCAATAATGCCGTACTTCACCGGTCGCTTAGTATCCTGTCGGGAGTAAAAGCCCGTAGCCAGCACTTTTACCATCATAAAGCTCAACAAACCGGTGGAATAGGCCATAAGACTGTAGGACGCCATACGCGCATCGTCCGGGCTGAAGGCGCCGTGCATGAACAACACCATGAGCATGGGCTCTGCTAATACAAAAAGACCCGCCATGGCCGGTACACCCAGCAACAGCACCATACGAATACCCCAGTCGAGCGTGGAACTGAAGTTTTCTTTTGACTGGTCCACGTGGCGCGAAGAAAGCGCCGGCAGAATAACCGTGGCAATGGCAATACCAAATAGCCCAAGTGGGAATTCCAACAAGCGGTCAGAGTAGTAAAGCCAGCTTATAGAACCTGTCATTAAAAAGCTGGCAATGAGGGTATCAAACAGTAAGTTAATTTGACTGACTGACACACCAAATATAGCCGGTAACATCAGTTTGCGAATTTTGGTAACGCCAGGATCCTTCCAGCCCCATTGGGGTTTAACCAGCAACCCGGCTTTTTTCAGAAACGGCAGTTGGAATAAAAGCTGAATTAACCCACCAAAAAATACGCCCCAGGCCAACCCATATTCTGGTTGCTCTAATTGCGGAGCCAACCAGATAGCCGCCGCAATAATGGCGACATTCAAAAATACCGGGGTAAAAGCCGCTACCGCAAATTTACCTAAGGTATTGAGTATGGCACCGGCCATGGCGGTAAAACTAATAAACCATAAATAAGGAAAGGTAATACGGAGTAAATCACTGGCCAGTACAAATTTGTCCCCTTGCGGCCCATCGTTCCACCAATCTAAAAACCAACCCATACCGAAAAGCGCGGCCACAACCGGGGAAGCGACCACACCGAAGATTGTCACTACAGTAACAATAGTACCTAAAGTACCGGATACCCGAGCTATCAATAATTGTTGTTCAGGCAGCTCTTTACCCTGCTTATACTCCGTCAGCACCGGTACAAACGCCTGCGCGAACGCGCCCTCGGCAAAAAGCCGGCGTAAAAAATTAGGGATTTTGTTGGCAAAGAAAAACACGTCCGCTGCAGCACCTGCGCCCATCAGGTTGGCAATGACCACGTCACGCACCAAACCCAATACACGCGAGATAAGAGTCATAGCACTGACGATAAATCCTGAACGGAGCAAAGCTTTTGACAAGAGAGATCCTTTCGGCTGACAGCTAAGTTTCTGTTTTTGATTGTAACTGAGACCAATGGTGGATGCTATTTTATCAAAACCTCAGTTAAAGCGGTGAGTTTTTCCCTTTTCACTGTTGACTTTTACAGCAGAAAAGGCATAATCTGCGGCCTTTATAAGAGAAGCGTTCTGTTAATGAATTTAGGAGTTCACCTTGGCTAACATTAAGTCTGCTAAAAAGCGTGCGATTCAGGCCGAGAAAAATCGCCGCCACAATGCAAGCCGTCGTTCAATGATGCGTACTTACCTTAAACGTGTAAACGCAGCTATTGAAAAGAAAGACAAAGAAGCAGCAAACACTGCAATGAAAGACGTAACCCCTATGTTGGATCGTTACGCGACTAAAGGTCTTATCAGCAAAAACAAAGCGGCACGTCATAAAAGCCGTTTGAATGCTAAGATCAAAGCACTGTAAGAAGAATTACTGACCTGGGCTTAGGCGCAGGGAAAGAAAAACCGGCTTTTGAGCCGGTTTTTTTGTATCTAATGTTTATTTGGTAAGGCTTCCATTAGCTCCCCCACCTTTGTACGCACTTTATTGTCTCTTAACTGCAAGGCTAAGTTCAGGTTACTGACAAGCTCTGCGTGCTCCGCTAACTGCTTCGGAATTTTCTCATAGCTGGCCAACCAC
>JBNJGQ010000150.1:0-3132 GCA_051747845.1 Pseudomonadota bacterium | reverse complement strand
CCTGCGCCACATTTGAGGATCTGTAAATATTTGTTTGAGTCGGACAGTCACTTTATTCTTATTCTTGTTACACTGACAAAAGACGATTCATGCATTCTAGCGCAGGCAACATGAGTCAACAATCGATTAACACAAAGTTTATAACGAATTCGTTGCGTTTTTATGACAAAAAATCGAAAAGAGAACTCTATTCGCCTTGATAAATGGCTATGGGCCGCCAGGTTTTATAAGACCAGAGCGCTTGCCCGGCAAATGGTTCAGTCAGGCAAAGTACATTATGACGGGCAGCGTAGCAAGCCTTCAAAAATTGTACAGGTGGGCGCTGTTATTACTTTACGGCAGGGCTTTGACACCAAAGAAGTCGAGGTGCTGGCTTTAAGTGAGCAACGTCGCGGCGCAAGTGAAGCTCAGTTACTCTATCAGGAAACCGCAGAAAGCGTTGAAAGACGTGAGCAAAATGCTGAAGCAAGAAAGCTTAATGCGTTGTATAATCCGCACCCGGAAGGACGGCCGGATAAAAAACAGCGCCGTCAACTTATCAGAATGAAAGATAGCGGTGAGTAAGCCCCTGTCGTCGATAAATAGGAGTGTCCATGGAATACCCAACTGATCAATTGTCACGTTACACCTTTGAAGAGCACGATGTGCGCGGTGAGCTCGTTCAGTTGACCAGCAGTTACCAAACCTTAATTCGTGGTCACGATTATCCAGCGCCGGTTCAGGAGCTACTGGGGCAAATGATGGCAGCAGTATCTTTACTTACGGCAACATTAAAGTTTAACGGCCACATAGCCGTGCAACTTCAGGGAGATGGCCCGCTCAATTTTATCGCCGTTAATGGTAACCATAATCAGGAACTCAGAGGCATTGCACGGTTAAGAAGCGAACCTGGAGCTACCGATCTGCGCTCAATGATAGGAAAAGGGCAGCTTGTTATAACGTTGACACCAGATACTGGTGAACGCTATCAGGGTGTTGTAAGTGCTGACGCCGACTCAATTGCTACTATGCTGGAAAACTACTTTGAACAGTCAGAACAGCTGCACACCCGAGTCTGGTTACATGCCGACGGCGAACATGCTGCCGGAATGTTATTGCAGCGCTTACCCGCTACAGGAAAAGACTTAAGCGGCTTTGAGCACCTGGCAACACTGACCGACACTATTACGGCAAAAGAAATTTATACTTTGCCTGCTGAAGAGTTGCTACATCGCCTTTACCACGAAGAAAAAGTCCATTTGTACCCATCACAAGGTGTTAGCTTTGTTTGTGGTTGTTCGCGTGAACGAACCTTAGAGGCTTTGGCGTCAATAAGCCCTGAAGAAATTCAGGAAATTTTGGCGCAAGAAGGTGAAATTGTCATGACTTGCGATTATTGCCTGACGGAATATCGCTTTGCGCCTTCAGACTTCAATTAATCAATAAAAAAGCCTGCAATGTTTGCAGGCTTTTTTCTATCAACACTATTTTTTCTTTTTCAGGAACTTCATCAAACGCCGGCGTTTTCGCTGCTGCGACAGAGTCAGTTGATTTTTCTTACCTTCATACGGGTTAACTGGCTCGCGGAATTCCACTTTTATCGGCGTTCCCATTACACCCAGCGCTTTACGGAAATAATTGATTAGATAACGCTGGTAAGCGCCAGGTAAGTCTTTAACCTGATTACCATGAATGATTATACGAGGCGGGTTATAGCCCCCGGCATGCGCATATTTTAACTTCACCCGACGGCCGCTAACCAATGGTGGCTGATGTTCTTCCTGCGCCATTTCCATTATTTTAGTGAGCTTAGAAGTACTGATACGCTGAGTTGCACTTTTGTAGGCTTCTTCCACTGACTCAAACAAATGCCCTACGCCGGTACCGTGCAAAGCCGAGATGAAATGTAACCGTGCAAAATCGACGAAACCTAAGCGGCGATCAAGCTCTCGCTTAATTTCTTCTTTGTGGTCGTTTTGCAAACCATCCCACTTGTTCACTGCAAGAACAATTGAACGACCGGCATTTAATGCAAAGCCAATTAAATTAAGATCCTGATCACTGATGGTTTCACGTGCATCAACCACAATAAGGACAACGTTCGCGTCCTCAATTGCCTGCAATGTCTTCACCACAGAGAACTTCTCAATAGCCTCACCAATACGCCCACGGCGGCGGACACCTGCGGTATCAATCAGAACATATTCGCGTTCGTTGCGTTGCATGGGGATATAAACCGAATCACGCGTGGTACCCGGCATGTCGTAAACAACAACCCGTTCCTCACCCAGTATTCGGTTAATTAAAGTTGATTTACCAACATTAGGACGGCCAACAATAGCCAGCTTTAACGGCAGCTTTTCGTAATCGATTTCGTCGTGCTCAAGCTCTTCAGACTCAACGTCCTTGGGCACGATAACATCAGGATACTCTTCCGCTATTGGCCTAAAGCAAGTTTCTAATAACTGCTCAACCCCTCGCCCATGAGCTGCAGCGACACCGTAGAGTTCGCCCAAAGACAGCGAATAAAAATCGGCCATCGCAGAATCCGCATCGATACCATCAATTTTGTTACAGACCAGGTAAACTTTCTTATTCTGCTTACGTAAATGGTCGGCAATAGCTTGATCGCCAACGGTCACACCATCGCGGGCATCGACCATAAAGAGAACAACATCGGCCTCATCAACAGCAAGCAGAGACTGCTTTGCCATTTCTTCATCAATGCCCTCTTCATCGCCATGAATACCACCGGTATCAATAACAATAAACTGAAAACCGTCGTAATTTGCCTGACCGTATTTCCTATCCCGGGTTAACCCGGGAAAGTCCGCTACCAGTGCGTCGCGTGACCGCGTTAAACGATTAAAAAGCGTGGATTTCCCCACATTTGGGCGCCCAACCAGCGCGACAACAGGTAACATCTCTTATTAATTTCCTGATTGAATATCGAGCGCGATGATATCACCGTCCCGAGTCTGTACATACATAATGTTGTCATCAACAACTGGGGCTACATAAACGCCATCGCCACCGACTTCATAACGGCCTACGATATTGCCACTGTCGCTATCTAACCAATGCAAATAGCCTTCAAAGTCACCGACAACAACGTAGTCGCGATGCCATGCAGGCGCACTTAATTCGCGTCCG
>JBNJGQ010000149.1:0-3217 GCA_051747845.1 Pseudomonadota bacterium | reverse complement strand
GGCCTTTTTTCTCTTTGTCCGAACTGATCGCGGTGAACAGAAAAAAATCTTTTTCCGGGAAGCATTAGCCTTTGCTTCGTTTACCTGGATCCTCATGGGCGTTTTAGGTGCCCTTCCCATCATGTCCGTTACTGGTGTCAGTTTCACCGATGCTGTGTTTGAGTCCGTCAGTGCCATGACCACTACCGGTGCAACGATTCTTACGGGCCTGGATGAGATGCCCAAAAGCTTTTTACTGTACCGTCAATTCCTACAGTGGATGGGTGGACTTGGTATCGTTATTTTTGTGGTTGCCATTCTTCCTATGTTGAATGTTGGCGGCATGCGCTTACTAAAAGCTGAAACTCCAGGGCCTATTAAGAACGATAAACTGGCACCTCGAGTCGCGAGCACCAGTCGTTATCTATGGCTGGTTTATCTCTGTCTGACATTAGGTTGCGCCAGCAGTTACTGGTTAGCCGGGATGTCGGTTTTTGATGCTATAGCTCATAGCCTGACTACTGTTTCAACCGGCGGTTTCTCGCCCTACGACGCCAGTATGGGGCACTTTCAACAGCCTGCTATTTTGATAGTCGCAGATGTGTTTATGATTCTCGGTGCTATTAGCTTTGCACTGCACCATAAGCTGTTCTCAAGTAAAGCTTTAAGCGGATACTGGCAGGATGAAGAAACCCGTTGGTTTTTAATCGCATTAGCCATTTTCAGTGTTTTTCTCACTGCTCTGGCTTTTAGCTCACAAACTCACGACTCGTTCTGGCAGTCTCTCAACCAAGCGGTTTTTCATGTTATCTCTTTTATGACCAGCACAGGCTACGGAGCTGACGACCTTTCAGCCTGGCCAGCAGCGACAGCAGGCTTTCTAGTCACCGCCAGCTATCTTGGTGGTTGTGCTGGCTCAACGGCAGGAGGTAATAAGTTCATCCGTAATGTCATTACTCTGCGCGTAATCAAGCACCAAATGCTACAAGCAATACACCCACGCGCTATTATGAAGGTGGTTTATCAAGGAAAAGCCGTTACCACAGACGTCATTCAGGCCGTTATGAGTTTTATGCTACTAGTTGCCATAAGCTCCTTATTATTCACTGTTATTCTTATGCTGACCGGACTCGACTTCTTTTCAGCATTTACCGCTGTTTCAGCCTGTCTAAACGTATTAGGTCCGGGCTTTGGTGAGGTTTCAAGTAATTTCATTCCGGTCAGCGATAGTGGCACATGGGTGCTCACTCTGGCTATGATTCTAGGGCGCCTTGAATACTTTACTTTGCTAACATTGCTACTTCCTCAGTTTTGGCGGGATTAATAGATGAGATTAATACATGACTAGGCAAACCTGGCTGGGCTACATTACAGCCGTTGTCATTACCGGCATCGCGGCTGGTATTTCTTACTTGCTTGATCACTGGTTACTACCAACATCGGGCACGGTCTTGATTCTGCAATTGGCCGTATTATTGGTCGCATTTTTGACCAACTTTCGTGCTGCTCTACTGGCGGCAATTGCAGCCTTACTGTTGTTCAACTTTCTATTTACTGAGCCTCGCTATTCACTGCACATGACCGACGTCGATGAAATTGTGACAGCAATTGTCTTTATTACCGTAGCCGTTATTACCAGTCACTTAGCAACGTCGTTCAGACTGCAAAAGGAAAGTTTACGCCAGGCTCAGCTGCGTTCAAATATCCTGTTATCAGTGTCACACGATCTGAGAACGCCGCTTGCCAGCGTAATAGGCAACTTAAGTACTTTACAAGCGTATCAGGAGCGTTTACCCGAACATGAACGGGCTGAACTCCTCCAGGGTGCTCTGGATGAGAGCGATCGCTTGCATCGCTACATTGAAAACCTGCTACAAGCCACGCGCTTACAACATGGTGAAATTCGTTTAACACACGCAGTACAGGATATACGCCCGGTTATCAGTAAAACAATTGCTCGTTTTCCCGACCAATCGCGATTATTAGTCCATGACAGCCTGCAATACGCTATGGTTGAAGTGCAATCTTCATTGCTTGAACAAGCTTTGTTTAATGTCATTGATAACGCCCTGCGCTTTTCCGGCGACACGGCTCCAGTCTCTATTAACCTGTACGAAACTGATAGCGCCATTGTTATTGATATTAAAGATGAAGGTCCAGGTATCGATTCGAATAAGCGTGCATTAGTATTCAATGTTTTTTATTCTTCTCGAGAAAAAGATTCAGGCACCGGCGGCACAGGTCTGGGGCTGTCCGTTACGAAAGGAATTATCGATATTCATAATGGCCAAATCAGCATTGAAGACAGCAACAATGGTTGCTTAATCCGAATTGCTTTACCACGTGCCATCGTTACCGAGGAAGTCAAATGAATGCTCAAACCAACACCGTTGGAACTCGCATTTTGGTCATTGACGACGAGCCGCAGATACGGCGCTTTATGCGCGCCTCGCTAACCGCCGAAGGTTATGCTTATCTGGAGGCGGCAACTGCCGAGCAAGGGATAAAACAAATCACCAGCCAGAATCCTCATTTGGTTATTCTGGATTTAGGTCTACCGGACGCTGACGGTTATGAAGTGATGCAACAATTGCGTGAATGGAGTCAGGTACCCGTGCTGGTATTAACGGCACGTGATGACGAGCTGCAGAAGGTCAAACTGCTGGAAGGCGGGGCCAATGATTACCTGACCAAACCTTTTGGCATTCGTGAGTTGATGGCTCGTATCCATGTTTTACTACGCGACCTTTCAGATCAACGACAACCCTCTACTGAGACGCAGTTTCGTTTTGGTGAGTTATTGATTGACCGTGAGCAACATAAAGTGTTTTTGCAAAACAAGGTCATTAACTTGTCCCGTAAAGAGTACGCCCTGCTTGACTTCCTGGCCAGCCACCCACAGAAACTGGTAACACAACAACAGCTATTGGAAAAAATTTGGGGACACACGCACCACGAAGACACCCATTACTTGCGTATTTTCGTCAGTCAGGTTCGTAAAAAACTTAAAGACGACCCCGCACATCCGCAGTATATAGAAACAGAACCCGGTGTCGGTTATCGATTTATTGCTCAAAAATAGTGCTTCAATAAGCACCGGCATGAGCTACCTTTTATCACCTAAATCGTGTTAAACTTTCGCGCAAATTTTGCCAGTCGGGATTATTCTGTGAGCGATAAAAAACCTTCTTTAAGTTATAAAGACGCGGGCGTCGACATTGACGCTGGTAATGCATTG
>JBNJGQ010000148.1:0-3223 GCA_051747845.1 Pseudomonadota bacterium | reverse complement strand
TCCAGCACCTGACCATGCCCCATGCGATAGCCGCTGCGACCTTTAGGTAGCATATACGGCGCGTTGGACATGCTTTCCATACCGCCCGCCAGTACAACGTCAGCAGAACCGGCTTTGATTAAGTCATGAGCCATCATCGCGGCTTTTAAACCCGAGCCACAAACCTTGTTTATCGTTGTAGCGCCGGTCGAGCGAGGTAAGTCAGCATAAAGCATCGCCTGACGAGCCGGAGCCTGACCTAAGCCTGCCGGCAACACATTACCCATGATAACTTCCGAAATATCATCGGCTTTCAAACCGCTATTACTCAGTGCAGCCTTAATAGCTGTTGCACCCAAGTTAGGGGCAGAAACTTCACTCAGACAACCCTGAAAACCGCCCATTGGCGTACGGTTGGCCGCCACAATCACGATGGAATCGCTTGACATCTTTCCTCCAAATGCACTTTACGTTAACGTAAACTTCCTCTAAGCTTAGATCCCAGAGCAACCAAAAAGCAAGTACCGATGGACAATAAAGTAACTTACAGTATTGGTGAACTGGCAAAACAATTTGACATTACCACTCGCAGCATTCGTTTTTACGAAGACGAAGGTCTGCTCTCTCCCAGACGCCAAGGCCAACAGCGCATTTACACCAATAAAGACCGGGTTCGTTTAAAGCTGATTCTACGCGGTAAACGGCTGGGCTTTTCTCTGGCTGAAACCGGCCGCTTATTTGAGTTATACGATGCAGATAACAGCAGCGCTGCGCAGTTACAAAAAGTACTTGAGCTAATCAGTGAGAAAAAGCTCTCGCTCAAACAACAAATGGAAGATATTAATGTGTTACTGACCGAGTTAAGCGGTCTTGAGCAACGTTGTCAGGACGAACTTAAGACCATTAGCTCATCAGTTTCAGAAGTTCATTCTCAGGAGTCGTTATGATCAGTCAATACACCACCTTTAACTTTGGGCTCGGCGAAACAGCCGACATGATCCGTGAGCAAGTTAACGCCTTTGCGCGTGACGAAATTGCCCCTCGCGCCGCTGAAATTGATGAAAAAAATGAATTCCCAAGCGACTTATGGAGCAAACTTGGCGATATGGGTCTGCTCGGTTTAACCGTTGCCGAAGAATATGGTGGTTCTGGCATGGGCTACCTTGAGCACGTTATCGCAATGGAAGAAATTAGCCGTGCGTCTGCCTCTGTCGGTTTAAGCTATGGCGCTCATTCAAACCTCTGTGTGAATCAAATTCACCGCAACGGTAACGAAGAACAAAAGCAAAAATATTTACCTAAGCTATGTAGTGGTGAACACGTAGGCGCTTTAGCCATGAGCGAACCTAATGCCGGTTCTGATGTGGTTAGCATGAAACTACGCGCGGAGAAGAAAGGCGACAAATACGTTCTTAACGGCAACAAAATGTGGATAACAAACGGACCGGAAGCCAGTGTTTTCGTTATCTACGCAAAGACTGAACCCGAGAAAAACTCTCGTGGTATCACCGCCTTTATTGTTGAAAAGGACACACCAGGGTTCAGCCAGGCGCAAAAACTCGACAAACTGGGTATGCGCGGTTCAAATACCTGTGAACTGGTGTTTGAAGATGTCGAAGTACCGGCAGAAAATATTCTGGGTGAACTAAACGAAGGCGTTAAAGTGTTAATGAGCGGCCTTGATTACGAGCGCGCTGTTCTTGCTGCTGGTCCTTTAGGCATTATGCAGGCCAGCCTTGATACTTGCGTCCCTTATATTCATGATCGTAAACAGTTCGGTAAAGAAATCGGCGAATTCCAGCTTATTCAGGGCAAAGTTGCTGATATGTACACTCGCACTAATGCGGCGCGTGCTTACGTTTACGCAGTGGCTCAATCTTGTGACCGTGGCGAAACCACCCGTAAAGATGCCGCAGGCGCAATTCTTTACGCAGCCGAATTAGCCACCCAACTTGCACTGGACGCTATACAGTTATTAGGCGGCAACGGCTACATTAACGAGTATCCAACAGGCCGACTGCTGCGCGACGCGAAGCTTTATGAAATTGGTGCTGGTACGTCGGAAATTCGTCGTATGCTCATTGGTCGCGAACTGTTCACTGAATCAAAATAATAAGGAGGCAACGCCGTGGCGATTTTATCCAGTAAAATCAACACCCGCGATGCACAATTTGCGGCTAACAGTGAGTCTATGCAGGACGTCGTTAACGACTTGCAGGAAAAAGCAGCAAAGATCCATCAAGGCGGCGGTCCCAAGTATCAGGAGCGCCATTTATCCCGTGGTAAATTACTGCCCCGTGACCGTATTAATAAGCTGTTGGACGCTGGCTCGCCATTTTTAGAAATTGGCCAGTTTGCCGCCTGGGAATGCTACGAAGATTACGTTCCAGCAGCCGGCGTTGTCGCTGGCATTGGTCAGGTTGAAGGCACTGAGTGCATGATCATCGCCAACGATGCCACAGTGAAAGGCGGCACCTATTACCCGCTGACCGTGAAGAAGCATCTGCGTGCCCAGGAAATTGCCGAGCGTTGCCACCTGCCGTGTATTTATCTGGTGGACTCCGGCGGTGCCAACCTGCCCCGTCAGGATGAAGTTTTCCCGGACAAAGAGCACTTTGGTCGCATTTTCTTTAATCAGGCGAATATGTCTGCCAAAGGCATTCCGCAAATTGCTGTGGTTATGGGTCTGTGCACTGCCGGTGGTGCTTACGTACCGGCTATGGCCGATGAAAGCGTCATTGTCAAAGAGCAAGGCACTATTTTCCTTGCGGGTCCACCGTTAGTTAAAGCCGCAACAGGCGAAGAAGTTTCAGCCGAAGAGCTTGGCGGTGCCGACGTGCACACACGCATTTCCGGTGTGGCCGATCATTTCGCTCACAACGATGAACACGCCTTAGCGTTAGCACGCCGCTCAGTAGCACGCCTTAACCGCGGTGAACCAACCAAGCTCGATCGCCAACCGGCCAAACCCCCGCGTTACGACGCAAAAGAGTTATACGGCATTGTCGGTACCGACCTGCGCAAACCTTATGACGTTCACGAAGTGATTGCACGCATTGTTGATGACTCGGACTTTGACGAATTTAAAGCTAACTATGGCAATACACTAGTGACAGGCTTTGCCCGCATTGACGGCTACCCTGTCGGCATTGTCGCAAATAACGGTATTTTGTTCTCTGAGTCGGCACAAAAAGGCGCCCACTTCATTGAGCTTTGTGCCCAGCGCAAAATCCCACTGGTTTTC
>JBNJGQ010000147.1:0-3262 GCA_051747845.1 Pseudomonadota bacterium | reverse complement strand
TAGCGCTGACAATAAAGAACGACCAGCGGGAAGTAAGGCAGCAACGGCGTAATAATATTACTGGAGGAATCACCCACACGATATGCCGCCTGAGTTAAATCAGGTGAATAACCTAACTGCATCAGCATTGGAACAAAAATAGGCGATATCAGTGCCCATTTGGCTGATGCTGAACCCACAAACAAGTTGATAAAGGCTACCAGGAACACGATACCCACCATGGTGACACCGCCAGAGAGTTCGAGGCTGGCCAGGAAGTTTGCACCTTTAACGGAAATTAAAGTACCCAGCTGTGAGTCACCGAAGGCTTTAATAAACAACGCACAGAAGAATGCCATAACCATATAGTAAGCCATACCTTCCATCGACTTGGTCATTGCGCCGATAACATCCTGCGAATTAGTAAAGTTACCGGAAACGTAGCCATGAACAATGCCTGGAATAATAAACAGCAGGAAAATAAGCGGCACAATCATACCCATAAGAGGTGCTGAGTAGGATGCCAATTCACCCGTTGCCGGGTCAGCTAATGGTGTATTTTCAGCGGTTGCAGAGAAATACAGCAGGGCTAAACCTACTGCCATAGTGATCACACCAGCGTAAAACGCTTTGCGGTCACGTGGAGAGACATCGTCTAGTGCAGGCATGTCATCGGCATCACCATCAATTTCGGCACCGCGTAAACGGGGCTCAACAACCTTATCGGTCAGGAACCAGCCAATAGCGACAACGATAACTGACGAAGCGGCAGTAAAGTAATAGTTGTTTAATGGGTTTAACTGCATGTCCGCATCAATAATTTGTGCTGCACTTTCAGTAAAGCCTTGCAGTAACGGATCGATAGCGGAAGGAACAAAGTTGGCACTGAAACCACCGGAAACACCGGCGAAAGCTGCGGCGATACCAGCCAATGGATGTCGACCAGCGGCGTAGAAAATAACACCACCCAAAGGAATAACCAGTACATAGCCCGCATCAACGGCAGTATGACTGACAATAGCAACCAGAATCAGCACTGGCGTCAGCAACATTTTGGGCGTGACGTTCAGCATTAACTTAATGGCGACATTAATAAAACCTGAGCGCTCGGCTACGCCGACACCCAGCATTGCGACCAATACAACACCTAAGGGCGCAAAGCCCATAAAGGTATCAACCATATTGGCAAGAAAATCGGCAAACTCGGTGCCGCTTAGTAAGTTAATAACGCCAATGGAATCACCCGTAAGCGGATGCTTTTCGTCAAAACTAACGCCTGACAGTAGCCAAGACATTACCCAGACAATGATCAATAAGCCAAAAAACATAACTGCCGGGTCAGGCAGTTTATTACCGACCTTTTCAACGCCGTCAAGAAGGCGGTTCAGCAGACTGTCCGGTTTTTCCTTTTGCGAACGGTCTGGTTGTGGAGATTGAGCCATGGTGTAACCCCTGATTGTTATTTTATTGGTCTAATTATTATGCGCAGGTATCATAACCATTATTGTGCAGCGGAACAAAGCAAACAGGGTGAAAAAAGTGTCAATGATTTGTGGTACAGATGAAGCCGGTCGGGGTCCTATTGCAGGGCCGGTTGTGGCGGCAGCGGTGATACTGGATCCGGAGAATCCAGTTGAAGGGCTAAACGACTCGAAAAAGCTGAGCGAGAAAAAGCGCGAGAAGCTTAGTCTGGAAATAAAGGAAAAGGCGCTTTACTGGGCCATTGCTCAATCTGATCCTGATGAAATTGAGGCTATTAATATTCTCTGGGCGTCGATGAAAGCCATGCAAAGAGCCATTGAAGCTCTTCCGGTTAAGCCCGACATGGTATTAGTGGACGGTAACCGGGTGCCTGAGTTAAACGTGCCTGCAAAAGCTATAGTGGGTGGAGATGCGAGTGAGCAGTGTATTGCAGCAGCATCAATTTTAGCGAAAGTGGAACGGGACAGGCAGATGCTAAAATGGCATGAACTGTACCCACAGTATGAATTTGACAAGCACAAGGCTTATGGCACCCCAAAACACCTGGAGCTGTTAGAAAAATACGGGCCGTGCCCTATACATCGCAAGGGCTTTAACCCGGTGAAGCGGGTGCTCGCAAACTTGTGATTTAACCTGAATATTCATACAATACAGGCCTATTCATTGAGCTCTTTTAGGAAGTTGGAAGCTACCATGCAGTCTATCCCGCACGTTGATATGCGTCGTTACCATGACGACTTTGATGCCTTTACTCAAGATGTAGGCAACGGTTATGAGAAATATGGCTTTATTGCCTTAACTCAGCACGGTGTTGATACAACGCTTATTGAACGGGCACTGGATACCTGCCGTGAGCTTTTCGCGTTACCGGAAGACATTAAAAAGCAATATCATCGTCGGGGCCAGGGGGGCGCGCGTGGTTATACTCCCTTTGGTACCGAGGTTGCTAAAGACGCGACGCATGTTGATTTAAAAGAGTTCTGGCATGTAGGCCGGGAAGTGGAAGGGGAGCCGGCTTACCCACAGTTACTACCTAACGTCTGGCCGCAAGAACTGCCTAAGTTTAAGGATGACATGCTCGCTATATACGCGGAATTAGATAAGCTGGGTAATCAGGTACTGGATGCTTTAGCCGTTTATTTAGGCCAACCGCGGGACTTTTTCCAAAATAAGGTCAACAACGGGAATTCAATTCTGCGTCCTTTGCATTATCCGCCTATTATTGATGAAGATACCCCTTCTGTTCGTGCCGGCGCACATGAAGATATTAACGTTTTAACCTTATTAGTGGGTTCGCGTGAGCCGGGGCTGGAAGTTTTAGCCAAAGACGGGTCGTGGGTACCAGTAACAATTATTGAAGGTGCTATTATCTGTAATGTGGGTGATATGCTACAGCGGCTGACCAATCATGTGTTGCCATCTACGACGCATAGGGTAGTTAACCCTCCCGCACCATACAATGCTAAATCACGTTACTCTATTCCGTTCTTTTTGCACTTTAATCCGGATGTGATGATTACGCCTTTGGAAAGCTGTATTTCCGAAGAAAATCCGCAGCGCGATGAACCGATTACCGCGGATGACTATCTAATGCAACGCTTACGTGAAATTGGGTTGATAAAAGACTAAAAGGATCAACTGGTGAAAAAAGGCGAGTTTAATTTAAAACGTATGGTTCGAGGGTGGACGGCTGTTGCAGCTTCTGCGCTGTTAATCAGTTGTGCCTCTGCTCCTCAGGAGCCCCAAAGCAATAAGTTCCAATTAACGCTGTTACACATTAATGATCATCACTCTACTTTGG
>JBNJGQ010000146.1:0-3280 GCA_051747845.1 Pseudomonadota bacterium | reverse complement strand
TTCCGCCATTGCCTGCATTGCTGAAAACTTTTGCGCCTCAACCAAACGTCGTTGCTCATTCTCCTGCTCTTCTATCATCCGCCGTATCCACTGCGCGTCCCGCGGGTCATAAAGCATAAGCGCTTCTGCCGGCAGGCCGTCCCGCCCGGCTCGCCCGGTTTCCTGATAGTAAGACTCGACACTGCGGGGAATATCAAAATGAATGACAAAGCGAATGTTGGGCTTATTGATACCCATACCAAAAGCCACTGTCGCGACAACAACGTCTATGTCGTCACGCAGAAACTGGCGCAGGGTACTTTCTTTTATTTGATGCTCAATACCTGCGTGGTAGGGCGCAGCACGCACTCCGGCCTGTTGCAGGCTCTCAGACAGCTCTTCGGTCTTTTTTCGGCTACCGCAATAAATAATACCCGCGGCACCTTTTTGCTTTTTAACGTAGTCACGCACCTGCTTTAGCGGCTTGTACTTTTCCTGTACCACGTAACGAATATTTGGGCGGTCAAATGAGCTTCGGTGCACTAAAGGCTCGCGCAGACACAGCCGTTCAATAATATCGTGTTGAGTGGCGGAGTCGGCTGTTGCCGTTAACGCCATAAAGGGCACATTGGGCAAGTAATTACGCAGCACCCCGAGTTTTCCGTATTCAGGCCGAAAGTCGTGTCCCCACTGGCTAATACAATGCGCTTCGTCCACCGCAATAAAATTGAGCTTTAAAGACTGCAAACGCTCAATAAAAGACGGCTGCAAAACTCGCTCGGGACTCACGTACAAGAGTTTAATTTCGCCGCTTTGAAGGCCTTGCATTGTTGCCATCGATTCTTGTGATGTGACCCCCGAATGCAGCGTCGCCGCTGAAATATCCAACGCTTTAAGCGCCTCTACCTGATCTTGCATTAACGACAGCAACGGCGAAATAACCAGAGTAAGGCCGTCACCGCAAATAGCCGGCAGCTGGTAACAAAGCGACTTCCCGCCGCCGGTTGGCATCAGCACCAGAGAGTCACGCCCCTGCATAGCGGCCTGCATAATATCCTGCTGACCATCGCGAAACTGATGGTAGCCAAAGGTAGACTCAAGCTGCTGCTGAAGCGGATCAAACTGCGTTTTTTCGGCGGTACTGCTGTGCATGGTTATATTGACTTCCCGAGTAACATGCTCTTATTGTAAGCGTCCTGTTCGTTAATCACCATGCCGAAAATGAATACACAAACAATACTGACAAAAGTTTCCGAGTTTATGAACACTCAGGTTCCGTTCCAGGCACTGCTTGGCCTGGAAATTACGGAATTTAACCCTGCCCGTGGTGAAATTCGATTTAAATGGCAAGACCAACTTATGGGCAATGTACCACAGCGTATGTTGCATGGCGGGGTTACGGCTACGGCACTGGATACCGCCGGAGGACTGGTCGCTATTGCCGGTATGGTGGACAGATTAGAGTCTCCTTCTGAAGCTTATTTAATGGAGCGTCTGAGCCGTTGTGGTACCATTGACCTTCGGGTTGATTACCTCCGTCCGGGCCGCGGCACTGAGTTTATTGCCAGCGCCACCATTATCCGCTCCGGCAACAAAGTGGCGGTAGCGCGGATGGAATTGCACAACGAAGAAGGCACGCACATAGCGTTTGGAACCGGTACTTACCTGGTCGGTTAACGCAGATTAAATAAGGATTCCCACTATGTCCGATGACGCAGTTCGGGCGCGGCATGGCGTTTTTTTCGCACTTGCTGCCTATACCTTTTGGGGCATTGCACCAGTTTACTTCAAACTGGTAAAGCAGGTGCCTGCGTTCGAGATACTCTCCCACCGCATTATTTGGGCATTTTTAATGGTGTTTGTGCTGATCGTTGCCATGAAGCGACTGGATCGCATTCGCCCAATTTTAAAAAGCCGCAAACTGGTACTGCGTCTGACCCTTGCCACCTGCTTACTGGGCGGCAACTGGTTTTTGTTTATTTGGGCGGTAAACACCGACCATATGCTGGACGCCAGCCTGGGATACTACATTAACCCACTACTAAATGTGGCTATCGGAATGGCTTTCTTCGCTGAGCGTATGCGTCGCTTACAGTTAATAGCCATTGGCATGGCGGTAGTAGGGGTTTCTATTCAGATTATTACCTTTGGCTCTGTGCCCTGGGTCGCTCTGGCTTTAGCCTCCAGCTTTGCTATTTACGGTGCCATTCGCAAACGTCTGCCGGTAGATTCCATTAGCGGGCTGTGGCTTGAAACGGCTATTTTGCTGCCGGTTATGCTGATTTACCTATTTGGCTTCGCACAGTCAGCCAGCAGTGATTTAACCGCTAACCCCTGGACCTTAAACCTGCTTTTGGTTGCAGCCGGTCTGGTAACCACTATTCCACTGCTGTGTTTTACTGCTGCAGCACAACGCTTACGCTATGCGACACTGGGATTTTTCCAATACATTGCGCCAACACTGATGTTCATATTAGCGGTGGTAGTTTACGGTGAGCCTTTAGAAGAAAGTAAGCTGGTTACTTTCATTATTATCTGGAGTGCGCTGGCACTGTATAGTTTCGATTCTATAATACAGCGCCAGCGGGATCGTAAAGCGAAGAAGCGATTAGCTTCAGCTGAGGCTGGCATCCATTGAGATGTCAGCGTTTAACACCTTGCTGACCGGACAACCGTCTTTCGCTTTTTCCGCCAATTTCTGGAATTTGCTCTCGTCAATATCCGGAATACTGGCTTTAACGGTTAAGTGAATTTTCGCAATGCTGAAGCCATCACCGTCTTCCTCTAAGGAGACTTCGGCTTTGGCGTCAATACTGTCCGGCTCATAGCCAGATTCTCCCAGCATTAACGAAAATGCCATGGCGTAGCAGCCTGCGTGCGCTGCTCCAAGAAGCTCTTCAGGGTTGGTGCCCTTACCGTCTTCAAATCGACTCTTAAAAGAGTACTGGGTACTGTCTAAAACACCACTTGGCGTTGAAACAACACCTGAACCTTCTTTTATACTGCCTTTCCACTGTGCATTTGCAGAGCGTTTCATAAAATGCCTCCGACATAGTATGTATGTACTTTAAACATAGTCGAAGAATGCATTTTTTGATCACTACTTTACACTTCAGAAAACGGGATCCAGCCGCGCATACGAAACAACCAGCCATTTACTGCCAACGTTGTCAAAATTGATCTGGACTCTGGATTGCGGTCCAGTGCCTTCGTAGTTCAATACTGTGCCTTCGCCAAACTTCGGGTGGCGTACACGCTGCCCAAGTGAGTACCCAGTCTGCTCAAAGGCTTCATGGCT
This sequence comes from Pseudomonadota bacterium, assembly GCA_051747845.1. Taxonomy (GTDB): domain Bacteria; phylum Pseudomonadota; class Gammaproteobacteria; order Enterobacterales; family Alteromonadaceae; genus Idiomarina. The sequence goes on along the minus strand of JBNJGQ010000146.1, from coordinate 3 downwards.
GGC
>JBNJGQ010000145.1:0-3302 GCA_051747845.1 Pseudomonadota bacterium | reverse complement strand
CGCGAGTTTTTACGTCAATGCGACTCAAGAACCATGGAAGTCAAATTATCAAATGTACGATTACATTGTGAAAGAGCTTCCGGAATTGGTTGAAGCTGAACTGCCGATTAATGATAAACGCGCTATTGCAGGTCACTCCATGGGCGGACACGGTGCGTTGGTTATCGGCTTACGCAACAATGACCGCTACACCAGTATTTCGGCTTTTTCACCCATTACAAACCCAACACAATGCCCCTGGGGCGAGAAAGCCTTTAGTGCTTATTTAGGCGACGATCGCGAACAATGGAAGCAGTACGACGCTGTTGAAATCATTAAATCTAAAGGTCAGGCGCTTCCAATTCGGGTTGACCAGGGCTTAGCCGACGGCTTTTTAGAAGAGCAGTTGAAGCCTGATAACCTAAAAGACGCCATTAACGAAGTTAACGGCGGCGGCACCGTTCATTTACACGACGGCTACGACCACAGTTATTACTTCATCTCGTCGTTTATTGAAGCCCAACTTCGCTTCCATGCGAAGTATTTAACGGCGTAATAAATTATACAGTGAATTTGATAACCGCCTGACGCAGTTGCTCAGTTTGTTGACGAACTTTAGTCACTGCGTCAGCATTTGACTGAGCATCGTTTGCCGCTTCCACTCCGGCGTCGCGAACCCGCGTAATATTTCTTGCGGTTTCATCCACCACCGCAGATTGTTCCTCGACAGCGGTAGCAATAGAGGCCGAACGATCGTTAATTTTCACTAGCTCAGTGTGAATGCGGTTGAATAGCTCATCAGATTCAGTAGAGTGCTGCGCACTTTCTTCACCCAGCTCATTACACTCCTGCAGGGTATTCACAATAATCTGAGTTTGCTGGTTTAGCTGGCTGGTGATGGACTCTATCTCACCAATAGACTGCTGTGTGCGAGAAGCCAGTGTACGAACTTCATCCGCAACCACGGCAAAACCACGTCCCTGCTCTCCAGCCCTTGCCGCTTCAATTGCCGCATTAAGCGCCAATAAGTTGGTTTGTTCGGCAATACCATTAATCACAGTCACGATTTGTGTAATAGACGCACTGCGCTCTGCCAATGTATTCGCTTCAGTTACGCTACTGTTCAGCCGTTCAGCTAAATAACGTACTTTTTCAACACCCGCCTGTACCGAGGTACTACCATGTTTCGCCTGTTCAGACAGACTGTTCACCTGCTCGGCAGTGTCTTCTGCATCATTGGCAATAGTGTGTGCCGTACTGCCCATTTCATTAATAGCAGCAGCGACCTGATCGACCTCATGTGACTGCATATCCAGGTTTTGTGAGGTGTGCGTCACCGTATCAGAAACTTGCTGCGTCAGGCTGTTCACTGTCTCGACAGACTGGTTAATTTGTTGAATAACACCGCGGAAATAACTCAACAGTTCGTTAAAGCTGTCAACCAAATCACCGAGTTCATCGTCACGGAATTTTTCCGACGACAAAGTCAGGTCATTGCTTCTCTGAACCCTTTGCATGTCTTCACGCAATTGGCTAAGCGGCTGATTAATAGAGCGTATCAACCAAACCAGCATGGCAATAACAATGAAGGCGATAACGGCAAACACTACCACAGGTACCCACTTCATGCTTGCCTGGCGAGAAGCCAATAATTCGCTCAGTTGTTTATCTAACTGGTCAAGCGAAGATTCCATATCGCTGGCTATAGTTCTGACTTCACCTTTTATTCCAGACTCTTCATCCAGCCCAATTTCTTTAGAAAGCGCAGCATAACGACCAAAGTCACGGCGGTACGCATCGACTTTTAACGCGAGTTCAGGTTTTGCAGATAACTCTCTTTTTAATTCGTTCAGTAAACCTTCTACCCGACCAAGGTATTTATCATCAAAACGCAACATAAAATCCTTTTCACTGCGGCGAACCTGCAGCAGGGTCACCAAAAGCTCCGTGCGACCTGCGGCATCAATAGCTTCCTCTAACTCATGAGTTGCCGAGCGCAGCGCGCCATAAGCACCACTATTTTCATCTAATCCGCGCTGCTGAAACGCATTTACCAAGCGCTCAAAGTTTTGACTGTAACGTTTTACCTGGGTTTCTAGTTGAACAATAAGTTGTGACGATGCTTTTTCATCAACCAACGCATTAAGCTGCTCAAGTCTATTGTTGGTTACAACGGCTTGTTGTTCTAACTTTTCAGCGTAGCTTTCATCCATTCGTAACAAAAAGTCCTTCTCCGCACGACGCAGTTGCAGCAAACCGTTGTGTACCGACTCACGAAGCTCACTCGCACGGTGCAAGTCGCTCACTTGTGACTGGAAGAACATCATCAGGACAAGCAGTAAAATAAATGCGGCAGTTGCTATCAAACCGACGGAAAGAAGCTTATTACGAATTGACATAACGAATACCTAAGAATAAAAAGTGGCGGAATAATAGACAGCACCTTCACATTCCGCAATGATCTATTTTGTTAAGGGTATGAATTTTTTATGACAGTAGTATGACAAACGAAAGAAGTATTACTTACTGGGTAAATACCCTCACTCGTTAAACGGTTATAATTCTGATCTCGCTCAATACTTCTCGCATAAAAGGAAGTCGTAATGAAAGTCAGTTCAGCGGTAGAAGCCCTATCAATTCTCAATGATGGCGATGTCATCTGGTGCCAGTCAATGGCAGCCACCCCTTATAAACTCCTTGAAGGTCTTAAAGAGATCGCTGCGCAGCGCAAAGACCTGACGTTGTTGCAGTTACATACAGAGTACAGCGAGATACTCTGTGACCCTGAGCTTAAAGGGCATCTTCGCCAACGTGCCTTTTTCGTAGGCGCTTCAACTCGACAGGCGGTAAATCAAGGGTTAGCCGACTATGTACCCATTTTTCTCTCTGAAATTCCCAAGTTGTTTCGCTCTGGTGAACAGCCACTGGATGCCGCAATCATTCAGGTATCACCACCGGATAAACACGGTAATTGCAGTTTAGGGATATCTGTCGAAGCAACGCGGGCCGCATTGCAAGTGGCAAAGAAAGTCGTCGCCTGGATCAACCCCAACATGCCGCGCACACACGGCGATGCGCTAGTCTCTTTAAAACGGTTTGATCGTTATTACGAAGAAGCAGCTCCTATCCCGCTGCATAGTCAGCCACCACAAAATCCTGTAACGCAAAAAATTGGTGAGCGCGTTGCCAGTCTGATTAATGACGGTGACTGTCTGCAGATGGGTATTGGCGCAATACCAGACGCAACTTTAGCTTGCCTGCATCATCACAAAGACTTAGGCATTCACACCGAAATGTTCTCTGACGGCGTCTTACCGTTGGTT
>JBNJGQ010000144.1:0-3343 GCA_051747845.1 Pseudomonadota bacterium | reverse complement strand
TATCCGGATAAGTTATGGCTGGGTAGCCGGACTTTTGATGAAAATGACATTCCTTTGCGCTCTAGAGTGGGCAATAAGTTAACCCGCATTATTTTCAGGCTCGTAACAGGGCAGGATATTAAAGACACGCAAACTGGACTACGGGGAATTCCTGTCGGCTTTTTGGAAAAGCTCGTTGACTTTAACAGCTGTGGGTATGAGTTTGAACTTGAGATGCTGTTGTCTGCTAAACGTTATGGTTACCGGATAAAGTCTCAGGAAATTACCACGGTTTATGAGGAAGGTAATGAAACCAGTCATTATCGGCCGATCGTCGACTCGATAAAAATTTATCGAAAGTTTTTGAAGTTTGCCAGTATTGGCATTTTGTCTGCCGGACTTGATTACTCAGTTTTTGCTACGGCTTACTTTTTCTCAGGCCAAGTGCTTGAATCGATTGTGCTGGCGAGAATTATTTCCGGAGTATTCAATTTTTCTTTGAATCGTCAGTGGGTATTCAAGCAGGGCTCTCATATCGCCTGGGATGCGACGAAATATGGATGCTTGGCGGTGGTTCTGGTTGCTGCTAATTATGGGTTAACCGAGGCATTTAGATACATAGGACTGACGCCATTTATTGGCAAACCGCTAGCGGAAGGGTTGGTCTTTTTATTGAGTTACAGAGGACAAAAGCTGTTGGTCTTTAAAAAGGCGGTTTAAAAATCACTTCCCCAAAAAAAACCGGAGTTCAAACTCCGGTTTTTTGTATCTATCACTCTTCAGGTTGTTTGGGTGGGAAAATTCGTCGCACCACATAGAAGAACAGTGGAACAAAGAAGATTGCCAGCACGGTACCACCTATCATACCGCCAATAACACTGGTTCCGATGGCATTACGGCTTGCCGCGCCAGCACCGTCACTCAGCGCCAAAGGCATAACACCGAATACAAATGCTAATGATGTCATCAGTATAGGCCGCAGACGTAAACGTACGGCTTCGAGAGTTGCTTCTAACAGCTCCTTGCCCTGTTCCTGTAAGTCTTTGGCAAACTCTACGATGAGTATGGCGTTCCTTGCTGATACACCAACGGTAGTTAACAGACCAACCTGGAAGTAAACATCGTTAGAGATACCTCGCAGCATGACAGCAATAACCGCACCTAAAATCCCTAAAGGCACAACCAGCATGACAGAGAAGGGTATCGACCAACTCTCGTAAAGGGCGGCAAGGAATAGGAAAACGACAATTAGGGATACGCTGTAGAGAATGGGCGCAAAATCACCAGATTGACGTTCTTGCAGTGAAATACCTGTCCACTCAAAGCCTATACCTGGCGGCAGTTGTTCGATCATCTGCTCCATTTCAAGCATCGCCTCACCAGTACTAACGCCCGGAGCTGCTTGTCCCTGAATCTCCATTGCCGAAACGCCGTTATAGCTTTCCACTCGTTGTGGACCATAAGTCCACTCCCAGCTGGAGAATGAGCTGAACGGTACCATGTCGCCCTGGTTGTTCCGTACGTACCATTCGTTAATATCTTCTGGCAGCATACGAGATTCAGCTTCACCCTGAAGGTAGACTTTCTTGACCCTTCCGCGGTCAATAAAGTCATTAACATAGGATGAGCCCCAGGCTGTGCTTAAGGTGTCGTTGATACTGGCAATGGTCAGGCCTTGAGCCTGAGCTTTTTCAAAATCAATATCAATTCGCAGCTGTGGAGCGTCTTCAAGTCCGTTCGGGCGTACCTGAACCAGTTTATCGCTTTGTCCGGCCATGCCCAGTAATTGGTTACGGGCTTCGAGCAAACCGGCATGACCCAGGTTACCTCGGTCCTGTAAGAACAGATTAAAACCGCTGGAAACGCCGAGCTCAGGAATTGGTGGCAGGTTAAAGGCAAAGACCATGGCTTCTTTTATACCGGCAAAGAAACCAAAGGCACGGCCAATAACTGCATCAACGCTTTGACTCTCATCACGTTCGTCCCAGTCTTTTAAGCGTACGAAGGCAATACCATTGGCCTGACTACGACCGGAGAAACTAAACCCAACAACAGAGAAGACGGACTGCACTGCATCTTCCTGGTTGAGGTAGTAGTCTTCAATCTTGTCCATCGTGTTGACCGATTGCTCTATGGTCGAACCAACTGGCAACTGCATCTGGGTTAGAAATACGCCACGGTCTTCGTCTGGTAAGAAAGATGATGGTAATTGAGTAAAGAGGTAGGCAAGCACCCCAAGAATACCCAAATACAGCAAGCCAAAGCGTACGGTACGACGCAAAATTGAATGAATGGAGTTCGTGTACTTCACGGTCCATTTTTCAAGTGTTCGGTTGAACCATCCAAGCGGTCCCCAGCCACTGTTTTTGTCATGTTTAACCGGTTTGAGCAGAGTAGCGCACAGTGCCGGTGAAAAAATGATCGCAACAAGGACGGATAGACCCATAGAGGTAATAATGGTCAATGAGAATTGTCGGTAAACAGCACCGGTGGAGCCAGGGAAGAAAGCCATGGGTGCGAATACCGCAGCCATTACCACACCGATGGCAATTAGTGCGCCGGTAATTTGGCCCATCGATTTTATTGTTGCCTGTTTGGGGGACAGGCCTTCTTCAGACATTAAGCGCTCAACGTTTTCAACAACAACAATGGCGTCATCAACCAATAAGCCGATGGAGAGCACCATACCGAACATGGTCAGGGTATTAATTGAGAAGCCAGCCAGTGACATGACTCCCATAGTCCCCAAAATAACGACAGGAATTGCCAATGTCGGTATTAGAGTTGCCCGTAAATTCTGTAAGAAAACGAACATAAGCAGGAAAACCAAAATAATGGCTTCTATCAACACCTGCGCAACTTCTGAAATAGAAATTTTGATAAATGGGGTAGTGTCATAAGCTGTGACTAATTCCATTCCATCAGGGAAAAACTGTTCAAGTTCGTCCATGCGGGCTTTAACGGCATCGGCAGTTTCTAACGCGTTAGCACCAGTCTGCAAGTTAATAGCCAGACCTGTGGCGGGTTTACCGTTGTAATTTGCCTGAATGGAGTAGTTTTCAGCGCCTTTTTCAACGTCCGCAACATCTTTCAGGCGTACCTGAGAACCGTCAGGTAATACCTTTAAAGTGATGTTTTCAAACTGCTCAGGGTCAGACATTCTGGTTTGGGCAATAATTGTCGAATTAAGACGTTGGCCGTCAACGGCCGGGGTTCCGCCTAATTCACCTGCAGCAACCTGAGCATTCTGTGCACCAATGGCGTCTTTTATATCAGCCATGGTCATGCCGTAATTAACTAACGCAGAGGGGTCTACCCAAATACGCATAGCATAAGGCGCACCAAATAACTGAACATTACCAAC
>JBNJGQ010000143.1:0-3362 GCA_051747845.1 Pseudomonadota bacterium | reverse complement strand
GCAACGGCAAGAATATTTAATGCAATCATAGATCTTCCTCCTTGATTGCGCGGTTTTGGAAGAAGCGAGCGACTTCTTCACCGCCACCATGAATATTGCACATACCGACAACCAGGGCGGTGCTGCCGGACTCTTCTAAAATAGTTTCTGTAATTTCTGTCATATGAGCATTTTCCATGACGAGTAATTTCTCCGGGTCGAGACCGTACTTCACGGCATTTCGAACAAAGATGAAGGTGCCGGAGCCCATTAGTAGGTACTTATCAGCCGGACTCCATTTTACCGCGTCCTCAGCCATTTGCTGGGAACGGTGTGGTCGGTCAGCCCGGCAGTTAATCAGTACGATTTTACGTCGGTCTTCGCCATATTTTTCCAGCATATTTTCCCAAATACGGCCTGTAGATTCGGGGTCGTTGGCTGCAAAGGCGTTTACGAAAACAATCTCTCGTTTGAAATAGTTAACGTGAAGAACTTGCATAGCGCCCGCTTCTGGCTCTAGTGCAACCATACCGTCTAACGCTTTTTCTCTGTCCACGCCCAGGTGCTCACAAACATTAAGTGCCAGCGCAACATTTTCCGCATGCTCTGCATAACGAAAGCGTTTCATGGTTTCTTCAGTAATAGCGTTAACTTCGTCTTCTGTTACGCCGTGCAGCTCGCTTTTGCGGTCCTGGCAGGAGTGTTTAAACACATCAAGTAAGTCGCGTTCCGCAGTAAAAAGGTTACCTTTAACCGGAGTACTGCCAGCCAAAGCAAGTGCTACGTCGTTTTCTCCCGGCCCCATCACATCTAAATGGTCGGCCCGGGCGTTGGTAATGACGCCTACCGTTGAACGCACCATTCGCAGTTCGCTTAATGACTGGTATTGAGGCTGAAGTGCCATACATTCCATAACCACAATTTCGGGCTTTAACGCGGCCATTCTTTTTAGAGTGCGCATTTGTTCAATGATATTTGCGCCGCTTATGCGGTAAATAGGAAACTCCCTGCCTTCTGGGTCGGTAATGGCAGCGGCTGAGCCTGTTGTTTTTGCACAAATACGCTTCCCGCCGCTACGCAATCCTGCAGCAATTAAGCGAGTAACGCTGGTTTTACCGCGAGTGCCGTTAACATGAACCCGAACGGGGATTCTACGCACAAGCGCCCAGTGCCGCACAGCCTCGAAAACGCCGGCGATGACAAGAACAACCCATAGTGCAGCTACAATGGCGAGCATGCTGGGTATTTCCACGGGAACCCTCCTGAAGGAAATTGTTTAAAACGTGACTATAATTACAGATAGTCTACTAATGACGCTATTGTTTTTAGGGATCTTTACAAAAGGTTAGTACAAAATGCTTAAACAACGAAAAACAGAAATAAAATGGGGCATTATTTTCATCATTGCCGGCTTGTTATGGATGTTAGTGGAAAGGTTAGTTGGCCTACATGACAATTTCATTGCCTACCATGCAACCTATACCAACTTTTTTGCACTTATTGCCATTGCTATTTATGTACTGGCCCTTAGAGAGAAACGCGAAAAAGATTTGAACGGATCAATGACCTGGAAGCAAGGTTTTGTCAGTGGTTTGATAATTGCTGTTGTGGTGGCTATTTTAACGCCAATTAGCCAGTGGGTGACCCACGTTATTATTTCGCCTAATTACTTTGAAAATGTGAGCAACTTTGCAGTGACTCAAGGCGAAATGGATGCCGAACAGGCCGAAGTTTATTTTCAGCTTGGTAGTTACATTGTTCAGTCAATGATTTTTGCTTTAGTCATTGGAGCTATTACGGCGGCAATCGTCGCGGTGTTCATGAAAACACCGCAACCCGATGCCGACTAATGAGTTTCTAGAATTGGCCGGAGCACTTCCGCCCGGCCATCAACTTCGGTGAGAATCTGTAAGTCCAGTAACTCCGCCAGCATTGGGTAAATATGAATGTTTTCAAAACGCTCAATTTTGTGCCCTTTATTGAATGCTGAACCGGTGGCAACGAATAGACCATCCATATCGCGAGTGCCGTAATACCCGTGAGTACCTCCGTCAGAGCGCTCCTCTGGTGGTCGGGTAGCAAAACTGTTTGGCGCGTCGGTTGCAAGTACAATAGCGGGTACTCGAGGGCTGTTAACAAAATGTCGCTGTGCAAGCGCGTCTTCTGTTTCTATATAAAATGGATGTTCTGTTGTTTGTTTTAAATGCTGACGGAGCGACTCAATGTTTTGCTCTGATGTATTTTCTTTAGCGTAAATCAGCAAACGGGTTTGTGCGTTAACAACGGTAAACAGATCAGGTTCAATGCTCAGTTCATCAACCTCGATCATTTTGTCGGCCAATATCGGAGACATGCCATGATCAGAGACCAAAACTAAATTTACGGAAGCATCCACTTCTGTCTGTAATTTTTGCCACAACTCTCCAATAAGTTCGTCTATGTGTTGAACGGCCCCTTTTACTTGTTTGGAGTCTGGACCAAAACGGTGGCCCATGGTGTCAACAACGGAGAAGTAGCCGGTAACCAGACGTGGACGAGCTTTTTCCGGTAGCTTTAGCCAGTCGATGATTTGTTCGACTCGCTGGCGGTTAGGCACTGGGTGACTGTAATGATAAAAATAACTGGGTGTCCGGCCATTTATGCGGGCATCGGATTCAGGCCAGAAGAAAGTGGCTGCTTTTACTCCCTGAAACTCAGCAAGGTTCCACAAAGGCAACGCGGTTATCCAACTGCTGTCTTCTAAACCATCGCCCATACTGTACTTTTGTTGGCGCTCAGTATCGTAAAAGTTATTGTCGACCAGACCATGGTTGGTCGGATAGCGTCCCGTAATAATAGACAGGTGATTAGGAAAAGTCTTTGACGGATAAACCGGTATTAACCCTTCGCTGCGTACACCTTCTTGCGCAAGCTTCGCAATATTTTTCGCTTCATGCTTTTCAATATAGTCATGACGAAAGCCATCAATTGAAATAAGCACGACAGTTTGCTCGTTACTTTTACCAAAAGTAAACGACGAAAAAAGAACAAGGCAGACAACCAATAGGGTTTTCATAGTAAGTTCCGGTATCCGATTTTAGACCTTTTTAACAAATTCAGATTTCAGTTTCATTGCACCAATGCCGTCAATTTTACAGTCGATGTCATGGTCACCGTCAATTAAACGGATATTTTTAACTTTGGTACCAACTTTAACCACGGAAGATGAACCCTTTATTTTAAGGTCTTTAATAACGGTTACGGTGTCACCGTCTTCCAATGGCGTGCCGTTAGAATCACGAAAAGATGGCGCATCGTCAGCCGCTTCAGGTTCGTTTTCGGACCATTCGTGTCCGCATTCCGGGCAAATGAGTAAAGTTCCGTCGTGGTAGGTAAAGCTTGAA
>JBNJGQ010000142.1:0-3434 GCA_051747845.1 Pseudomonadota bacterium | reverse complement strand
GTAGTTTCGGTCTATATCAACCTTACTTCGCAGCTCACCACGCATAACCTGCAAAGTCGTATCAATTTGCTTATGAATATCACACCAGTCCTGTAACCCAGTACTTCGGGTGAACTGGGTCAGCGCCTTAGTGATTTGAGTAATGCGTTGCACGCCTTCGCTGGTTTCATTCAGTAGCGACAGTAAATCACTCTCCAAAAACGCCAGGTCGGCCGATTCTTTCTCCGCATCGCTAATAGCTTGGTTCTCGTGAATAAAGGTTAATAACTGCTGGCTATACTGACTTAAGGTATTCAGATTTGAACGTATATAACCGACAGGGTTATTTATTTCGTGAGCGACACCAGCCGCTAACTGACCCAGAGCAGCCAGTTTTTCCGTTTGCAAAAGTTCAGAGCCGACAGACTCCATTCGACTCAGCAACTCAGATTTATGAGCACGCTGCTCTAGTAATTCTTGTTCTCTGCGCTCTAGCTCCCGGTTAAGCTCCTGGGTCTGGTCACGTTCAAAAATTAATTGTCGTTCCAGCGTTAAACGCCGGTCAGCCAACATTAAAATAAGAGAAAAGTGTTTTTTATCGCCGACGACCGCATTTACCAAAAACATACGAGAACCGTCACTCGTCTGTAAATAAAGTGTCGCTTGCTCGCAGTCTATGCCCTGCCGCAATTTAGGGGCTATTGCCGACAAAAAATAAAGCCTGGACGCAGGGGTTAATAGCTTATCCAGTGGTTGATCAACAAGTTCATTAGGCGCACGTTGAAGGCACAGGCAAAGGCGATCAGTAACCCCGGTTACGATAAGCTGGTCGAGTTCACACGCCAACGCACAAACCGGCCATAGTCCCTTTCCATAGTCCGCCATTTCCATTTACCGTCTAAATAAATTCATTAATATACTGAGCCACAAGTTGTGGCGCACTAAGTTGTGGGTAATGCCCACGAGCATCCATAACCACAAGTTTAGCCGAAGGTAGTTTTTCTACCATATATTCTGACACCTGCAGTGGCACAACGATATCGACCTTAGCCTGCAAGATAAGCACCGGACATTTAAGGTTGGGTAACGTATCCCGAACATCGGAATAGAAAGTTGCTTTAGCAAAGTTGCGCGTTAACTGAGCGTCGCCCGCAATAAAGTAATTTTCTAAAGTTTCCGCTAGCTTAGGGTTATCACTATTATCCATAACTTTAGGGCTCATATATTCCGCCCACTGAAAAAAGTTTTGTTCCATTAAAACCATTAATTCATCAACATCACTGCGACTAAAGCCACTCTCATAGGAGGGTAAATCGTGAATATAGCGCGGAGAGGGGTTCAGCATGATAATTTTTGAAACTTTATCAGCAAGCTCAGGATACGCCAGAGACGCAATGCCTCCACTGACAGAGTGCGCAACCAAAGTAATATCGGTTAACCCAAGTGTTTGAACCACCTCAGTAAGGTCTTGTGCATAACCTTTTAGCGACCGGTAACGTTTACTGATGTAATTACTAAAATCCGATTCCCCACAACCGACATAGTCAAAGGTCACCACTTTATAGCCTTCAGGTAGTGCTTTAATTACCTGTTCCCAAATGCGCTGTTCACAACCAAAACCATGAGCAAAGAGCAATGTTTTACTGCCTTCTCCCCGAATCCGAACGTTATTTCGAATTGCTATTTGCCGCCGCTCCATACTCTTTACAATCTCTTAACATAGTATATAAGGCTTGATAGCAAAGTTTATTGGGTAAGGCAAGGTAAGTCTGAAACCTTCTGTTAGTTTCGGAAAGGGATTTTTAGCAACCCCCAAAGCTTAGTCGTGATACTTGCGTCCCGATACTCTTTTAAACCAATATCGATTTGATCAGAACCCGCCTTGGGCTTTGAAGTGAAACTGCCAAACAGATGATCCCACCAACTGACACTGAACCCGTAATTGCTGTTGGTCTCTTCTTTTTCCACACTGTGGTGGATACGATGCAGTTCCTGGGTAATCAGCACTTTACGAACAGCCCGTTCCAGAGGTTTCGGCAGTGCGACATTGCCATGGTTAAACAAAGAGCAGGCGTTGAGAATAATTTCGAACACAATAACAGCCAGTGCCGGTGCACCTAACGCAAGAATGGCAGCAGCCTTGATAAAAAAGCTGAGAACAATTTCTGCGGGGTGAAAGCGCAAACCAGTGGTCACATCAAAATCAGGGTCGGCATGGTGCACCCGGTGCATGCGCCATAAAACAGGAATACGATGAAACAGTCGGTGTTGCCAATAAATAACAATATCCAGCACCACAACACTTGCCAGAACAATAAACCAAAACGGCGGTTCATTGCCTGCTGTGTTGCTTAAATAATGAAACAGCCCCCACTCCTTTTCTGACGCCCACAATGCAACGCCCGTTAAACCAATTGGAGCAATAATTCGAAGCAGAACGGTATCAACCGCAACAACAGCCAGATTAGCAGGCCAACGCTGTTTGCGACTGTACCGGGGTTTTCGCTTAGGGGAAAGAAACTCCCACAAAACCATAATCAGTAATACACCAAGAAAAACGCTGAGACGCCAGGCAGTTTCAGACATTATGCCCTCCTGCCGCTATAGGCTGCTTCAATGTCCGATAACCGGCAACAATACGTGTTATTGCCGTAATCCAGCATGCGACAGCAAACACATAAGCCAGCACAGCGAAATGTTGTGGCCACAGACAAAATGCAACAAAGGCCAGAATGGTTTCAAAACCTTCGGTTAACCCGCCCATATAGTGCAACGACTTATTTGGGTAGTCCGGGTTTTCAATGCCACGTTTACCGGCCACGCTGGCAAAAGCCAGAAAGGTCGCACCGGTTCCCATAAAGGTAACCAGCAAAACCCCGGCCGCTATGGCGTTTTGCTCATGAGAAGCCAGTAAAAAACCGAATACTACGGCACTGTAAAAAATGAAGTCCAGTACGATATCAAGAAAACCGCCAGCATCGGTTAATTGCGTGCGCCTTGCCACTGCCCCGTCTAAACCGTCAGATACCCGATTTAATAAAATAGCGACCAGTGCCAGTTCATAATACTGGAAAGCCAATAAAGGAACGGCCAGTAGACCAATGAAAAAGCCAGCAACGGTGACTTGATCGGCACTTACTCCGAAACGCACCATGAGTCTGGCTGGTATATCCAGAACTTTGCGGGTAACCGGGAGTATTTTGGGGTCAAACATTAACGGCCTCTCCTTTCATCTCAATCACTCGTCCGCAGGCATCGGCAATATCATGAGTTACCAGTAAAGTTGGGATTTCCCTTTCTTGTAACAGTGCAAAAGTCCACTGCCTGACGTCTTCACGCAGGCCTGCGTCTAACGATGAAAAAGGCTCATCCAATAACATGGCCTGCGGCTCTGCCAGCAATGAACACAGTAAGGCAACCCGGGCGTACTGCCCGCCACTTAAACTGTCAGGGTA
>JBNJGQ010000141.1:0-3440 GCA_051747845.1 Pseudomonadota bacterium | reverse complement strand
GGCTTGTTTAGCAAAACCAACTTAGGATTGGCGGGTCGTTTTTTCTGTGATTTCATGCCTGCCTCAAATTGTTCTGTCGATTTAAATTGGATCGCGCCAATGGATACTCTAGTATATCGGGCGCTAGTTTATCTTACTGTTAAAAAAAGTGTGGGAATTTCTGTGGATGATAACAAAGTAGTCATTGGAGGCTCACTGATTGAGGCCCTAAAAGGGAACTATCAGCTTTCAGTGCGACAAGTATTAGAGCAATCGTTTAATATCACCAAGTCAAACTTAGTGTCTTTGATTGGTGGTTTTTTAATCCTGTTAGGTATTAACGTGCTCATGGTCCTGGCTCTAATGAGCATATTCTCGATTGAAGCCATAGAAAGCTCGGCGCAAATTCAATATCTTGCCAGTATTCTTCAAGCTGTTATCAGCGCACCGCTACTTGGTGGATTAATGCTAATGGGAATTAAACACAGCGTTGGCATTCAAACCAAAACAGGGGATGTCTTTAACGGGTTTAATGTGCTGCTACCGCTAATTACCGTTGCGGTTATCAGTAGCTTGCTTAGCATTTTAGTGAGCGAGTTAATGGTGCTGATTAATCCAAATTTTGCGATATTAGTATCGCTTTATATTACGGTGATACTCAGTCTGGCTATGCCATTAGTTGTTGAAAGGGGAGTAGGGCCATTAAATGCCTTGTACTACTCCATAAAAATTACGCATTTTAAACTTCCCAAATTTATTTTGTTGTTTCTAATTATTTTGGGGTTGCTGTTTGTCGCTATAATTCCTTTCGGACTCGGTCTTATTTGGATGCTACCAATGATCTATAACCTCATTGGAGTGGTCTATCGAGACATTATTGGCGTAACCGTTATTGAGAAACCCAAAGATAATTCGTCTGAAAATATTTCGGCTTGAGGACTACATGCGATTATTAACGATTTTACTGTTTATAGTACTGAGTATAGCGGCATTACTCTTACCTTGGCTGATTAAAGAACCTGATGTAAAAGTTCCGGATCAGTCGGTTACGGCACATTTGCCGGCTATTCCGGAAGTTGAAGTGAAAAGAGACCTCCCGGATTTTATGTCAATGACAGATGTAACTGAAAAAAAGGAAGAGTTTTTTCGGTTTTTACTGCCTTTAGTCGAAGCTGAAAATATACGCATATTGCATGATAGAGCCTATCTTAAAGCTATCTATGAACGCTATAAAAACAATGAACTTACCGCTGCAGACAAAAAGCAGTTGGAGGAATGGATAGATTACTACCGTCTGGAAGACGATATTGCAATTGATGATAATTTGTTTGGTCTTCTAAAGCGACGTATTGATATTATTCCGGAAATGATGGTTTTGGTGCAGGCTGCTAATGAGTCTGGTTGGGGAACTTCGCGGTTCTCCAGGAAAGGTTTAAACCTATTTGGCCAATGGTGTTACTCAAAAGGTTGCGGTCTCGTGCCTAGCGGAAGAATTGAAGGTGGTCGCCACGAAGTCGCTCAGTTTGACTCGGTTAATGCCTCAGTAAAGAGCTACATGCGTAACATAAATAGCCACGGAGCCTATCTGGATTTACGCTTATTACGTGAACAAAAGCGTTTAGATAATGCAGATATTCTTGCGCGAGATCTCATTACGGGGCTATCGAGCTATTCAGAGCGCGGTGAGGACTATATTGAAGAGCTACGTGCAATGATTCGTATAAACCGACCCATTGTGGAACGCGTTAGCGACGAGTTGAATTCACCGTCGTCAAAACCAGAATAAAGCACATCGACGTAATCGAAAAGGGCTCCAATTGGGAGCCCTTTTTTGTCTTATTTAAGCCAATTGTTTAATCGGAATATCACTCATTAAAACGGGTTCATTATTTACTTCAACAGAGCTAAAGTTTTCGGTATCAAAAGCTTTATCACCGTTTTCATCGGCAACACCATTTGCGGTAACCGCTTTAAAGTCAAATAGGGCATTGTCGGCCAAGTGCGAAGGAACAACACTTTGCATTGCGGTAAATAAACTTTCAATTCTTCCTGGAAATTGTTTATCCCACTGATTAAGCATTTGCTTTATTTGTTTCCTTTGAAGATTTTCCTGTGAGCCACATAGGTTGCACGGAATAATTGGAAACTTCATAGCCTCAGAGTATTGCTCTATGTCCTTTTCCCGGACGTAGGCAAGTGGTCGAATAACAATATGTTCACCGTTATCGCTTGCGAGCTTCGGCGGCATCGACTTTAATCTGCCACCATGAAACATATTTAAAAACAAGGTTTCAATCATGTCGTCTCTGTGATGTCCCAGAGCTATCTTCGTGGCTTTTAATTCCTTTGCAGTGCGGTATAAAATTCCACGACGTAGACGCGAACATAGAGAACAGGTTGTCTTTCCTTCAGGTATTTTATCTTTAACGATACTGTAGGTGTCTTCTTCAACAATTTTGTATTCAACACCAAGCTTTGCTAAATACTCAGGAAGTACATGCTCAGGGAAGCCCGGCTGTTTTTGATCAAGGTTGACGGCTATCAAGGAGAATCTCACAGGAGCGACTTTTTGAAGGTATTGCAACGTGTCTAACAAAGTGTAGCTGTCCTTACCTCCCGACAAGCACACCATAATGCGATCACCATCCTCAATCATACCGAAATCTTGTATGGCTTTGCCGGCCTCGCGGCGAATACGTTTCTGTAGTTTGTTGAAACTGTATTTGTTTTCACTGGCCATAATGGCTCCTGCAACCTGTTATATTTAAGCGTTAGGAGCCGGATTATACCTGAGGCATTAAACTCAAGCGAGAGGGCTTACAAAGTCTTCTGGCTTAATGGCTAATACATCACAATTTAACTGATCCAGTACGTGCTCCGCGGTGTTGCCCAGTAATGCTGCGCTTAATCCTGTACGGCCAATAGTACCTAACACGACCAGCTCGGCATCCAGTTGTTTGGCTGCTTCAGGTATCACTTGTTCTGGTAAACCTTGAGAAAGGTACTGATAGTGACTGGAAATGCCATATTCTCTGCCAAGAGCAGCCATTCGGTTTACATGATGTTGCTCGAGCGCATCTGTATACTCGCTGACATCAAACTCAGGAATTTCTACCGCTACATTAACGGGCGCACTGGGATACGCGTTAACCAAATGCACACTGGCGTCCAGAACTTTGCTCATTGACTGGGCATGTTCAATAATTCGTTTATTTAAGTTCTGATGATGCTCTTCTTCAGAACCGGTGTGAACAGCCGCAATAATTTGCCCATGACTAGGCCATTCATGTTCTTTGACCAACAAAACCGGGCAGGGGGCTTTTCTTAACAAGTGCCAGTCGGTTGGTGTAAAAATCAGATTTTGGAAACTGGCACTGACCTGAGTACCTTTTATGATGAGGTCATGCTTATGTTTAATCGCTTCTTTTATAATGGCTTCAAACGGGCGATTGTGCCAAACA
>JBNJGQ010000140.1:0-3485 GCA_051747845.1 Pseudomonadota bacterium | reverse complement strand
GAACCGCGAAGGCGACTGCACCCGTAGCAGTTACAAAAACTCCGTTACCATCGTCCCATTTGAGTTGCGTGATCGCGCTCATGGAACCTGGGGGCAAATATGGGAAATTGGAGAAGTTGCGGCGGAGCGCTTAGCTCGTGAACTTGGCGGTGTTGGCAGTCAACTGCATATATCTCATACGTTGCAGAGACATGCAGGACTAGGCCAGGCTCTGAATGGCCTGAACCTGGAAGAGCTGGGTCGGATGGCACGTAGCCTTGGTTTAGCCAATGACAGTCAGTTTGTTGTCTTTGGTATGTTTGACGACTTAGCCATGATGGACACCAGCTCTAACTGGTTTTGGTCCAGCGATCCAAACCGTCACTACGCCTTAACGCTTTACCTTTTGGATGCGACCACCGGACAACTGGTTACCCGCGCACGAGTTGAAGATACTCAACCCTGGACCTTTGATCGCAATATCGATGTCGATGTTGCCACAGCGCAGTTTTGGAACGAACCTTTCGGCGCAGCGCTAGATAGCGGTTTACGGGACTTAGCTTCCGGTGTAAAAGAGCAGGTAGTCTGCAAACCGGTACGAGCCAGAATTATTGCGGTCGATGAAAAAACGGTTCAGTTTAATTTAGGTGAAAAGCACGGAGTGAGCCGCGGCGACAAGCTTAAAATTGTTCAACCCAGTCACTTTACTGATGATCAGGGTCGTTACCGTCAAAAATGGCAGGTGAGTGAGTTTGAGGTCGAAGTTTCTCAAGTACAGCAATCTACGGCTGTTGCTGAGCTGACCAAAGGAAATATGTTACACAATATTCAGGTGAACGACTGGGTGGTGCCGGTTAACTGAGGGTGAAACCCGCGACAGCTTCTGGCATAATTCGCATCAAGTCCCCGTAGCTCAGCTGGATAGAGCCGCCGCCTCCTAAGCGACAGGTCGCAGGTTCGAATCCTGCCGGGGACGCCATTGATTTTAGTACCATTCTCATGCGAACCACATGAACGGGGCACCTAAGTGAAAGGTCGCAGGTTCGACTCCTGCCGGGGACGCAAACTGTTTCTTACGGTTTGTCTTAACACTTCATCATCCCAGGGTTTATCTAAAAACCGATACACTTCACTTTCATTAATTGCCTGAGTCAAACTGTCTTCATTACGATACGCGGTCAGCACAATACGGGCGGTTTCCGGGTACATTGCCCGAACATTCGAAAGGAACTCCAAGCCTTGCATGTTACGCATCCGTTGATCAGAAATAACAACATCGACGTGTTGATGCGCCAGTATATTAAAAGCCTCTTCTGCATTTGATGCCGTAAAAATTTGGTAACCGTCACGCCTCAGCAGTCGTTTAAGCGACTTAAGAACGTTTTCTTCATCATCGACAAGAAGAACGGCCTGGCGCTCATGCTCAGTAAGTTTATCGTATATTTTACTGCGATAATCGTGCAGAAAACTCAGTACTTGCTCTTTTGGCATTGGCTTCGCCAGTAAGAAGCCTTGCATCGCGTCACAATGACATCGGCGTAAGTATTCTTGTTGTGCTGTGGTTTCAACCCCTTCGGCCAATACCTCCAATCCCAAATGATGCGCCATGGAGATGATACCCTCAATAATCGCGGAGTCATGGCTGTTTGAGACCATGTCATTGACAAAACTGCGGTCAATTTTCAGTAAATGCACAGGTAAGTTTTTTAGATAACTTAAGCTTGAATAGCCTGTTCCGAAGTCATCTAAGGCTATCTTAACACCAAGTTCGGATAGTTCATGGAGCTTACTAATAGCCAATTCAGGGTTACGCATAAAGACGGATTCGGTAATTTCCAAAACCAGCTGTGCGGGTTTAATTCCGGTTTCAGTAATGACATCACGTACCGTATCAACGAACTCAGAACGCAAAATGTGAATAGTAGAAATATTGACAGACACCGTAGTCAGCGTGTCTCTCTTAGCAGATAGAAGCATAAAATCTTTGCAGGCCTGCCGGAGGATCCAACCACTTAACGGCACAATTTGTCCGGTATTCTCAGCCACCTTAATAAAATCATCGGGTGACACCATGCCCAGCACTGGGTGGTTCCAGCGGATCAGTGCTTCAACCCCTGTCACCTCACCATTGCTTAGATAAAACTGAGGCTGATAAAACAGCTCAAATTCTTGTTTCTCTATACCGGCTTGTAGAGAATTTCGTATTTTTAGGTCTTTAGAAACTTGGTTGTCCAGCTTTTGGTCGAACCATTGATAACTTCCAATGCCGTAGCGTTTAGCTTCATACATGGCGATATCCGCCTGTTGGACGAGTTTAAGAGGGTCTTCCTTATAACTGCTGGTTATCGTCAACCCTGCTGTCGCCGACAGATGTAACTCACTACCTTCAATTAGAAAAGGGTCCTGGATAGCTTTAATTAAACGCTCAGCAACAACGACAGCATCGCTGGAATGGTTGAGTTCAGGCAAAACAGCAACAAACTCGTCACCATCCATGCGGGCAAGTGTATCTCCCGGGCGTAAGCATTCATTTAGTCGTTCTGCTGCGGCCTGCAACAGCTTATCGCCAACTATGTGGCCCATAGTGTCATTAATCGGCTTAAAGCCATCAAGCCCTATAAAAACTACCGCCAACTCAACATCGTTACGTCGGCACAAAGTTAAACTTTGTTGTAACCGGTCAGCCAGTAAAACTCGGTTAGGCAAACCCGTCAACGTATCGTGGTTAGCAAAGAACGCCACTTTTTGCTCAAGCTCAATACGGTTAGTTATGTCTTCAAAGTGCACTAAACGAACTGATTGACCCTGCCAGTAGGTTTGGATGCTGTAGTGGCGGACCCGTTTCTGTTTGCCATTCGGTAAGTTAAGCGTGGCTTCATGACTGAAGGCATAATTACTGCTGTACTCCAGAGGTAACATACGCCCGCGAAGCTCGGCATTGGTTTGCAACAGAAGCTTTTCTGCAGCAGGATTAGCATACATAATCAAACGGTTATGATCTGCCAAAATAACGGGTTGTAAGCTGTCTTCCAGTAAGTATTCGAAGGTCAGTTGACTGTCTAAAAGGTCTCGTTGATAGTTACGACGCTCCAGTGTGTAATAAATACTTTTTTTCAACGCCAGTGGAGTCACCTCAGATTTTTCAAGGTAGTCCTCTGCGCCTAACTGAATGGCTCTTTTACTCAGGTCATCCGTGCCCTGCCCAGTTAGAAAAATGACCGGAGTCTCTACATGGCTTTCGCGCAAACATTCAATAATTGCCTGTCCATCATCGGCTCCCAAATGGAAGTCACACAAAATAACATCAAAGTCTTCTTGCTTTACTTTATCCAGGGCTTCCTGCTTTGTTTTTACCCAACTAAGCTGGTACTCAGGCGCACCTTTTAGCAATATATCCCGAGTCAAAATGTAGTCGTCTGCGTCATCTTCAATGAGCAGAATATTCAATGCCTGCGTTACTGATAAGTTCATAATTGTTCCAGCAAAAATTACTTCGGTAAAACGAG
>JBNJGQ010000139.1:0-3530 GCA_051747845.1 Pseudomonadota bacterium | reverse complement strand
TATCAGCTTTACTCAGGAACCCACTTACCGCGCTTACATGGACGGTTTAAACACCTTGCTGATGAATGCGCTGTTCCTGGCGCCGGCAAAAGCACAATAGGAGTCTGACATGGCACAGTTCGGAGTTATTGGTCTGGGGCGCTTCGGCGCCCGGACATCGTTGGAGTTACTGGAACTCGGCCACGAGGTTATAGGCATTGATGCAGATGAAAAGTTAGTTGAAGAACTCGCGGATCAACTAACGCACTCCGCTATTTGTGATGTGACTGACGAGAAAGCACTGAACGAGCTCGATTTGTCCAATTGCGATGTGGTTTTAGTGGCGATTGGTGAAGACTTGCAGGCGAGCTTGTTATGCGTCTTGCATTTGAAAACCATTGGAGTGAAAGAGATATGGGCGAAAGCGACGTCCAAGTCGCATCACCAGATCCTGTCGAAACTTGGGGTCAGTCGTATTATTCACCCTGAGGAAGAAATGGGAATACGTGTCGCTCAAGCGTTGAACTACCCAATGGTTAATGAGTACATGTCGCTTGGACACAATTGGTATTGTGTAGAAATTGCGTTAGGAGAAAACCTTGAAGGTAAAACATTAAAAGATATTTTGCCGGATAACACAGACAACTTTCATTTGCTTCTGTTAAAGAAGCGCGATGAGGTGACAGTAATGCCCGGACCGGAAATTACTATAGAAGCGAACGAAACTCTGGTCATGGCCGGTAGCCTGAAAGCTTTAAAATCAATTGCACCGAAGTTGGTCGAAGAGTCATGAAGCAATGGCTACCTTCTTTTTTTATGGTGTACACCCGAGCCAGACGGAGCCAGCATAAAAGATTTAAAGCTGGCCCTCCTGTTGTACTGGCTGGTGGTTTTTTCGTTCTAATTTTGTTTGGCGCCTTATTACTCAAACTTCCTTTCGCTACTGTAGAGCCCATTAGCTGGCTGGACAGTTTCTTTACCGCAGCCTCAGCAGTAACCGTGACCGGACTGGTCGTGGTTGATACAGGACAAACGTTTACCTTTTTCGGCTTGTCTGTTATTGCCATTTTGATTCAGATGGGTGGTATTGGTTTTATGACTTTTGCCATTCTGGCAGTAATGTCGATGGGCGGAAATATTGGGATTAGCTATCAGCTTGTTGCCAAGGAAGCAATGCAACAAACAAGCTTAAAAAACATTGCTAAAACCGCTAAAACCGTGTTTTTTCTTGCCGTTATTGTTGAGTTACTTGGTACCCTCGTTTTAACCATAACCTGGTGGAGCGAATTCGGTTTTTGGCGAGCGCTGGGGGAAGCTGCATTTTATTCAATTTCAGCATTTAATAACGCAGGTTTTGGTCTGTCGGCAAACAGCTTAAGTGATTACGTTGGTAGTATCCCAGTGAACCTCGTGGTTACTTTCATGTTCATTATCGGAGGTTTGGGCTTTTCAGTCTTAATGAACATATTCGAGCAGCGGCGTTGGCATCAGTTCTCGGTTTACACACGCAGTATTCTTATTGCCACTCTCGTAATTAATCTCCTTTCTGCCTTTATATTCTGGTCATTGGAGCATAGTAACCCAAACACTTTAGGATCTTTATCAACACTACAACAGACATTAGCTTCTTGGTTTCAGGCAACGACACCCCGAACTGCAGGTTTTAATACAATTGATATTGGTGAACTGCGCGAGCCGACATCAATGTACATTATGTTGCTCATGTTTATTGGTGGTGGCTCGATGAGTACCGGCGGTGGTATAAAATTAGGAACTTTTATCGTCTTAATGATGGCAACTTATGCGTTTTTAAGAAGAAGAGAGCACGTCACTCTAATGCAGCGCAGTATAGAACAGCAGATGGTGATGAAAGCTCTGGCAGTCTCGATGATAACTCTGTTAATCGCATTTTTAGGGATCTTTTTCCTAATGATTTTGAATCCGCTGCCGTTTATAGATATAAGTTTTGAAGTTTTATCAGCTTTAGCAACCGTAGGACTTTCAAGAGGAATCACCGCAGAGGTGAGTGAGTTGAGTCAGATGCTACTCATTGTCCTAATGTTTGTCGGACGTGTAGGGCCGCTGACCCTAGTTTATTTTTTAACGACTCCAAACAGACGAAGAGTTCGCTTTCCAAAAACGGAAGTGCAGGTGGGGTAGTTTAATAAAGCCGAAATGCTCAAAAGAGAACGATAATAAGAGATGCTTTTAAGATGCTGAAAAAATTAAAGTTTACACAAAAAGTGACGGCTGTTGCATCGTTAATACTGGTGTTAGTGCTGGGTATTTTTACGCTGACCAACTTTTTGCAGATGTCGACTCAGACCCGTAGTAACTTGCAGCATCAAATGCAGGCGTTATCGGACTCTGTATCGAGCAATATCTCGCAGTGGTTCAACGATCGTATGAGCATTGTTCAGGCAACGGCTGACGCTTATGACGTTGATGACTCCACTGCTCGTTCATTAGAACGCGTGCAACAGTCAAAAGCCGCAGGGAAGTTTAAAAACGTCTACTACGGCTTAATTGATGGCACCTTCCTGCTGGATGACCCGAGCATTGATTTGCCCGATGATTACGATGCCCGCAGCCGCCCATGGTATCAATTGGCGGTTGATGAAGGGCAACCAACCTATACCGCTCCGTATATCGATGTTACAACCAATGAGCTGACTATTACTGCGGTCGTTCCAATGCGCCGTGATAACCAATTGGTCGGTGTTGCCGGCGGTGACATGATGCTGGATGAAATCTCAAACATCGTAAACGACATTGATTTTATGGGCCTGGGCTTTGCTTTCCTGGTGAGTGGCGACCGTAATATTCTGGTTCACCCAAATGAAGACTGGATTGAAAAGTCCGTGAGTGACTACGCAGGGCAGTCGGTGTCATTGAGTCCTGACTTTTCTGAATACCGAATTAACGACACTGAGCGTCTGGTGTCCTTTCACAAAATAAAAGGTATTCAGGGCGTCGACTGGTATCTCGGTGTGGTTATCGACCGCGATGCGGCCTACAGCAACGTGTCGACCTTTGCCTGGACCGCTGTCATTTATTTGATTATTGGCATTGTCGCGGTTGTGGTATCGCTGACCTGGCTACTGCGCTTACTGCTGAAACCGTTGCGTAGACTTAATGAAGCCGTTACTGACATGGCTCGTGGCGAGGGCGACCTAACTCAGAGGCTGCCGGTTGAATCAGATGATGAGTTCGGTCTGGTTTCGCGACGTATGAATGAGTTTATTGAAAAAATTCAGCAAGCTTTACTTGAGGTGAATGCGGCGGCCCAACAGGTGGAAAGTAATATTCGCAGTATGGTCAAAGCGAATGATGACTCTATGGATATTGGCAGCGAGCAGGCGGGTAAAGCCAGCTCTGTCGCAACCGCAATTAATGAGCTTGGCGCCAGTGCACATGAAATTGCAGAAAATGCTGCAAAAGCCTCTGAGCAGGCCAGTTCTGGTACTGCAAAAGCCTCATCGGCAAGAGATTCGCTGCAACACAACCGACAGCAAATTCAGCACTTGTCCGAGCGTATGGACGCCTCCAGT
>JBNJGQ010000138.1:0-3648 GCA_051747845.1 Pseudomonadota bacterium | reverse complement strand
GTCAGGAATATGACAATAAACTCAGGATCATTGCCGTTTAGCGGTAATACTCCCGTCTGCCAGCCTGACCTCTATGGTACTGCCAACGTCCACCTGCTTCTCACTACGAACAACTTCACCGGTCTCGGTGCGGACAATTGCGTAACCGCGCTCCAATGTGTTTAGCGGGCTAACAAGATTTAATGACTGCATTAACTGCTGCTGTCGTGCCTTATTCTCTTTTAAAAGACGTTGCATGACCAGCGGCAAGCATTGTTGCTGATTGCTTAACTTTTCGTGTAACCGCTGTAGCTCTTTTTGCGGGTGAACCGCCTGTAGACGGCCTTGCAAGTAGGAAACCCGCTGTTGCTGACGTGCTAATCGATTCTGCAATGCACGGTAGGCGCGAGCCTGAAGCTCATCCGCTAACTGCGACTGTTGCTGTAACTGGCGTTGCGGATGTTGCTGCTGAAGACGGGTCTGCAAAAACTGCCAGCGCTGCTTTAAACGCTGTAGCAATCTTTGTTGCGCCAGGGCTAAACGTTGCTGCAACGCCTGGGCTTTTTGCCGCTGTTGCTGCTGGTCGCGGGTTACCAGCTCGGCAGCTGCCGACGGCGTCGGAGCTCTGACATCGGCAACAAAATCTGAGATGGTGAAGTCAATTTCATGGCCTACCGCGCTAATGGTCGGCATGGGTGCTGTTGCCAAAAGGCGCGCAAAGTTCTCATCATTGAAGCACCATAAATCTTCCAATGAACCGCCACCACGGCTGACTAACAGCACATCTACTTCATTACGTTCAAAAGCTATTTTCAGCATGGACTGCAACTGTGGTACAGCAGCCTCACCCTGAACTGCACTAGGATAAATAATGACTTCCACGCTAGGGTCGCGGCGCTTCATGACAGCTAATATATCTTTTATTGCAGCACCCGTCGGAGACGTCAGCACACCAACTTTATGAATGTGATCGGGCAGTGGCCGCTTGCGTTCAGTTGCAAACAGCCCTTCAGACGAGAGTTTCTCCTTTAACTGCTCATAGCGTTGCTGTAATAGCCCCTGCCCGGCATCTTCCACCTGTTCAATAATCAGTTGATAGTCGCCGCGCGGTTCATAAACCGTGACCTTGGCTCTTACCAGTACTTGCATACCGTTTTGTGGGCGAACTTTGGCGCGTTGATTGGCATTGCGGAACATAGCGCAACGAACCTGAGCCCGCTCATCTTTTAAAGTGAAGTACCAATGTCCGGACCCCGGCGCCGCAAAATTTGAAATTTCTCCGACCAGACTAATTTGCCCAAACCCCTGCTCTAGCAGTTGTCGGATCTCAATGTTTAATTGGCTGACCGAATACACCATGGACGTCACTCTTTTCTTTAAAGTTAATACCGAAATCATACCACACTCGACTGATATCAAAATAAGCATACTCACATTTAGACGTCTAAATGTCTTGACGGCTTTATATCCATTTATTACAGTCAGTGAATGGTTCATCAACGTGAGGTTAGCTATGGTTCAGCCAGTTGCCCGCAGTTTTTATACAGAGACCTCCTTTGGGCGCATCAAAGGCTACCGTTATGGTGATGCCGACGCCCCTGCCATTGTTGTTCAAGGCGGCATCAGCGCCAGCGGTAAACTATGGAAGTCGGATAAAAGCGGTTGGTGGCAGTCACTTCACCCGGTATTTTCTGATCTGGATAATGTACAAGTCGTTAGCTTTGATTACTTTGGCGGGCTGGGAGGTTCTGACTGCCCAGCTATTCCTTTAACGGTTCAACAGCATAGCGAGGCCATACGTCAGGCACTGCAACATGAAACCAATGAGCTTCAGGCCTGGGTTGGCGGATCCTTTGGCGGTGTTTTGGGGCTTCAATTTGCTGCTGACCACCCAACCGAACTCACTCATCTGACAGCTATTGGTGCTGCACACAAACCTTCTGTTCATTCGGCCCTGCTGCGCTACTTTCAACAAGCCCTAATTCAGCGCTGTGGTGATGATCAGTCAGGAATTATTCTCGCCCGGGCTCTGGCCATGCTGAGTTACCGCACCGCTGAAGAATTCGAGCAACGGTTTAACCACGCCGACGATGCGTTCGAGTACCTCCTGTACCACGGAGAAAAGCTGTTAAAACAAAACGGTAATAGCTGTCGCAGCCTGTTCACGCACCTGACGCCAATATTGAATGACTACAGCATTGATCCAACTAAGATCCAGGCGAAGGTGCAACTTATCGACTTTCATAATGACGCTATTGCGCCTCCGAGTCTGGTCACGCAGCTGGAGCAATTACTGCCTAATCACATGGGTCGAGTCACCATTGAAACACCTTTTGGTCACGATGGTTTTATTAAAAATGTCGCGCAATACCAATCGGCTTTAACGCATTTTTTAACTGAATATCAACTGGAGTCCGCATGAAAGACGAAACACTGGCCATACATCACGGCTATGAAAGCGATCCGACAACCAAGTCGGTTGCAACACCCATTTACCAAACCGTGTCATACGAGTTTGATAACGCTCAGCACGGCGCCGACCTGTTTGATTTAGCCGTTGAGGGAAATATCTACTCACGTATTATGAACCCGACTAACGATGTTCTGGAAAAACGCGTGGCAGAACTGGAACACGGTGTTGCAGCACTTGCCGTGGGGTCTGGCATGGCCGCTATTGAATACGCACTGATTACCCTGGCCAGTCAGGGCGACAATATTGTCACTACACCACAGCTTTATGGCGGCACTTATACATTGTTCCGTCATATGTTGCCGTCATTTGGTATCGAGGTGCGTTTTGCCAATTCCGACAAGCCTGAAGATATTGCGAAGCTTATTGATAGTAAAACCAAAGCTGTTTTTTGCGAGAGTATCGGCAATCCTGCCGGTAACATCGCTGACCTCGAGGGTTATGCTAAAGTTGCGCATAAACACGGGGTACCTTTGGTCGTTGATAATACGGTCGCGACCCCCATACTCTGCAAGCCTATTGATTTCGGTGCCGATATTGTTGTTCACTCGCTCACTAAATACATCGGTGGCCACGGTAATTCGGTTGGCGGTCTAATTGTTGATAGTGGTCGTTTTGACTGGGCTCAGGAAAAACAGCGTTTCCCTCAGTTTAGTTCGCCTGAGCCTGCCTATCATGGCGTGATCTATACCGATGCTTTTGGTCCCGCCGCATTTATAGCACGAGTCCGAACCGTTGCTCTGCGCAATACCGGGGCCTGCTTGTCACCGTTTAACGCGTTCTTACTACTGCAGGGTCTGGAAACTCTGGCTTTACGCATTGAGCGCCATTGTGAAAACGCCTTAAAAGTCGCTGAATATTTGAAAGCACACCCTCAGGTAGAGTGGGTTAACTTTGCGGCTTTACCAGAACACACGAATCACGAACAGGCAAAGAAGTACATTAAGAATGCAGTACCGGCTTCGCTGTTAACTTTTGGTGTAAAAGGCGGCTACGATGCCGGTGTGGCTTTTTATGACAAGCTGAAACTGTTTAAGCGCCTGGTGAATATCGGTGACGCCAAGTCACTGGCCTGCCACCCGGCTTCAACAACGCATCGACAGCTATCAACAGAAGAACAAGCCTCGGTTGGTGTGAAACCTGAAGCCATACGCTTATGCGTGGGTATTGAAAATGTAGAAGATATTATTGCTGATATC
>JBNJGQ010000137.1:0-3680 GCA_051747845.1 Pseudomonadota bacterium | reverse complement strand
AAGCCGGAAATTACCGAGTTCTTTTCTTTTTACTGTGTTCATTGTTACCGGTTTGAACCCATCGCAAAAGAAATGAAATCTGAGTATCCGGACGCGTTTAAAAAAGCGCATGTGTCGTTTATCAGCCCACGCGGCAATGTGGGTGAAACCATGACTCAGGCTTTTGTGGTTGCACAAAAGCTGGACAAAGAAGAAGAGCTGTCCGCTGCTATATTTGACTATAATTTCAATAAAAACAACATGCTGACCAGTAAAGAAGACATTCGTAATGCTTTTGTGGTCAATGGGGTTTCAGGTGACGAGTTTGATAAAGCCATGGCGAGTTTTAGTGTTCGTGCTGCGGCCGCTAAGATGGACCGCCGCGCCAGTAACTTAGGGGTTAACGCAACACCAACCTTTATCGTCAACGGCAAGTATCAGATGCTGCCACAGGGTTTCCGTGACAGCGACAACTTTCTTGAAGACTTTTCTAACTTAGCCGGTTATTTGTTAGAGAAGTAACTCAGGACCCTGAATTACTCTGAGACTGAGTGCCTTCTCCGCTTTGCTGGGAGAAGGCTTGGTTATTGTTCATATACTGATAGTTTTTCAGTCCAAAGTCCGCCATAACACTGTATAAATACTCCAGAATAGAGCTTTGTATTGCCTCATATTTTGTCCATTCTGTTTCTTTAGCGAACGCATAAATTTCTAGCGGTATTCCGGCAGCAGTCGGCTGCATCAAACGTGCCATGTGCAGGAGATCTTCTCTTACTTGTTCGTGGTTTTTTAGGTAGTTGTTAGCAAAAACACGAAATACGGTTAAGTTACTCACCGGCTTTTGTAGTTCATTTTCTTTTAACCAGTCTTCAGCGGATTGACTAAAGTGCTTTTCGGCAACCTCTTCCAGTTCCTCATCAGATAGAATTCTGGAGCTGTCCAGGTCAATCATTAAGGAGCGACGCATGCGTCGACCACCGGTATTGACCATGCCCTGCCAGTTTTTAAACGACTCGTGAATCAATATATAGGTGGGTAAAAAAACAATGGTTTTATCCCAGTTCTGAACTTTTACCGAAATCAGGCCTACTTCCTGAACGGTGCCATCAACGCCGTGATCGGTCAGCTCAATCCAATCCCCAATAGCGACCATACGGTTCGTTGCCAGCTGTACCCCAGCGACGAAGCCCATTAAAGTGTCTCTGAAAACCACCATGAGAATGGCTGTCATTGCCCCAAATCCGCTCAGTAAATACATGGGGGATTTGTTCATAATAATGGCGACGGTAATTATAATAGCCATTAATACCAGAATTAACTTTGCCACCTGTATTACACCGGTAATGGGCACTTCCCTAGCTTTATAAGAGTAGTCGTAGGCAATGGAAACGACGTTAGCTAAAGCGGTGAGAATGCTGGTAATAACCCAGGTGAGGTAAACACCAACAACGGTGCGCAGTGGTGATTGCCAACTCTCAAAATCATCAATGAACAGAACAGGGATGAAATTGTGAATGACAATAATAGGAGCCAGGTTGGCGCAGCGCTTGAAGAAACCGCTATTGACCAAAGAATTATACCACCGCTCAGGTGCTTTGCTTAATACTCGGTCAATGGCGTGATTGATGATCCAGCGCGCTATAACATAGGAAAGGTAACAGCCAATTAAAACCAGTACTGAGCTAATAATAAGGTCAAATTCTGGTAGTTTGCTCTCAATTCCGAGCTTTTCTAGCCACTCTTTTACGAACTCAAAGTCCATTATAAAACTCCCTTAGCGGGTGCTGTGAATTTCCTTACGCATTTCGTCAATGGTTTGGTCTTTTTCTTGCCAGCGTTTATTCAGCCACTGCTGAAAGTGAGCCCTAAACGCTTCGTCACTGGCGTAATCACCAATTAAGTCTTTAGTAATAGGCAATGTCTGTATATCAACATAGACGTTTTTCAGCTGTCCGCTTAATAAATGCCAGACCACCGGGCGTTTATCATTACCCGGATAAACAATGGTAATGTCCAGAATAGCTTCAAACTGACCGCCCATAATTTGTAATGAAAAGGCGGTACCGCCAGCTTTGGGAGGGAGCAGGTTCCGAAACGGGCTTTGTTTTTTCTTGTGCTTTTCCGGGGTAAAGCGTGTGCCTTCACAGAAGTTCACCACCGTTGTGGGAATGTGGCGGAATTTAGCGCAAGAACGCGTGGTTGTTGTTATGTCTTTGCCTTTTAGATGGGGCTTCTTCTTTAACAGCTCTTTTGAATAGCGCTTCATAAAGGGCATATCGAGCACCCAGCAGCCCCAGCCAATAATAGGTACCCACATAAGCTGTGACTTTAGGAAAAAGCGTGGCATTGGCATATGGCGGCGGGTCAGGTGCATTAATACCAGTACATCGACCCAACTGCGATGATTTGCCATGACCATATACCAACCCTTCTCGTGCAGTTCGAGGTCACCTTTAATGTGCCAGTCCATGCGCTGGGTCAGCTGAAACATCATTGACATACAGTATGCCCAGACTCTGAATAAGCCGTTTCCCAGCAACGAGCAAATACGCTGAGGCGTTTTAAATGGCAGTAAAACTTTAAAGACACCAACACCAATAATTGAAACACCAATAATAGCGGTGGTGATAATTCCCCATGAAAGATTAATGACGACTCTGAAGGGAATAAGTATTGATGTCAGCATGTTGTCCTATCCTAACCATAAACAATGAGCCAAATGATAACTGAAGCCAGGAATGATGTCTGTTGCTAACCAGTAAAAATTAATGATACTGTATATATGTACAGTATAGGAGGCGTTATGCAGACAAAGCTTCAGACCCTAATTCAACAGGGGCTTATCTGGCAAGGCCAGACGACAGAGACTCAGGCAGCAACGCTAAGCACGGGATTTAAGCAACTGGACAAAGTGCTTGGTGGTGGGTGGCAATACCCTGGTTTGCATGAGTGGCAGCTACAAACGCCCTTCTCTGAGCAGGCTTTGCTATTGCCGCTGGTAAAGCAGGCCGTGCAGCAACATCAGCCCGTTTTCTGGATAAACCCTCCAGCCTGGCTGTCGGCGGCGGGGTTACATTATTATGGCTTGAGCAAATCGATGCAGGTGGTCATTCAAACGAATGCAGAAAAAGCAGCCTGGGCTTTTGAGCAGGTACTGCAAACAAAAAGTGCTTTGGCGCTGGGCTGGTTTGAGCAAAAAACAACGACAGCTCAGTGTGTCCGACGTTGGCATAAAGCGTCGCAAACAGGGCAAATGGGTGTGGTTCTGAGTGAACCAACGGTCAATGAAGAAGCCCGGGCATACTCTAATCGGTTACGTTTAAAGCTGACCACAACAGGTGTCACACTGGACTTGTTAAAGCGTAAAGCTGGCTGGCCACTGGAAAACGTAGCGCTTCAGTAATGTGGCTGTATTGTCATTTCTCTCAGTTGCTGCTGGATAACAGGGTTCGGTTACAGCCTGAGAGCAACAGACTGCCCCTGGCGTTTTATCAGTTACAGGGCAGTCAGTCTGTTATTGTGCAGTGCAATGCGCTGGCACTGGAGTCTGGTGTAAGGCCGCAACTTCAGACCGTTATGGCAATATCGCTTTGTGAGCAGTTGCAGCTCGTGGAGTATGCGTCAGAGCGTGAAGATCAGGCCCTGCAGCAGGTGGCTACTTACTTGTATCAATGGGCAGCCAAGCTGGTGTTATACCCACC
>JBNJGQ010000136.1:0-3750 GCA_051747845.1 Pseudomonadota bacterium | reverse complement strand
CGCATCTCCGTTTGTCGCTTTCAGGGCTAATTTATCTAATACGTTGTTGATATGAGCCTGATCCGCCGGAGATAACTCATGGCGGGTTTTGTGCACGGCTTCACGCAGCGCCGGCATGACCTTATCAGGCTCTGTCTCACCGGACATTTCTAGCTGGGCAACAACCAAATCAAAGTGCCCACGTAAATAACCGCAAGCGAAAAGTTCATCATCAGTACCCGAAACAACCGCTTCGTCAAAAACCGACTCAAGCCGCTCCACCAATTGATCAAAGTCCATACTGCCCCTCATTTGAAGCTTTCCCCGGAAACAAAGGCGCTCATTCTAACGGTCTTTTTGTTACAATGCATCCGCATCACAGACTCAACGCATGACAGAGGTGTTTATTATGTCCCTGGAAATTGGCTTGTTTTATGGTTCTACTACCTGCTATACCGAAATTGCCGCGGAAAAAATTCAACAAGCCATTGGCGAGGACATTGTTCAGCTGTTTGATATTAAAGACACTCCGCTAAAAGAAGCTGAACAATTTGATATCCTGATTTTTGGTATTTCCACCTGGGACTTCGGCGAGCTTCAGGAAGATTGGGAAAGCCACTGGGACGACATTAACGATGTTGATCTGCGCGGCAAAGTCGTTGCGCTATACGGTATGGGTGATCAGGAAGGTTATACCGACTGGTTTCAGGATGCTCTGGGCATGCTACACGATGCTATTGCTAATCACGGCTGTAAACGAATTGGCTTTTGGCCTAATGAAGGCTACGAATTTGCCGCTTCCAAAGCATTAACCGCAGATAACACCCAGTTCGTCGGTTTATCACTAGATGAAGACTCACAATATGAGCTATCAGATGAACGTATCGAACAATGGACGACGCAAATTTTAGAAGAAATTGCTGAACAACTAGGATAATAACAATGCAAAGCTTTCTTTCCAAAACCTTGTTACTGCTAACGCTGCTCGTATCAGCCAGCGTTCTGGCTGACACTGAAAATACGACAATTGAAAAATTCACCGCATCGTTTGACGAGCAACAGGGATTTTTTACTTTTTACCACGATGAGACCAAAGGTAAGTTTTATCTGGAAGTCCCCAAAAACGATAGACAATTTATTCTTCAAACCAGTCTTCCCTGGGGCCTGGGTTCAAATGATGTTGGTTTAGACAGAGGTCAGCTCGGTGAAACCCGACTGGCGTCTTTTCATATTGAGGGCAACACCGCTTTATTGCTTCAGCACAATACCCAGTTCCGGGCGCAAACTCGTAACCCGGCAGAACGCAATAGTGTCCAGCAGGCTTTTGCCGGTGCGGTACTTCATGGTTTCGATATTGTCGCCAGTAATAACGAAAACGTTTTAATTGATTACACGCCCTATTTACTGACTGATGTGCATGGAGTCAGTAAGCGCTTACAACAAACAGAGCAAGGGCAATTTAAAGCCGACGCAAGTCGCTCTGTTGTTTACCCTGAGCGCAGTAAAGCCTTTGTCGAGAATACCGAACTTGAAGCAAAAGTTACTTTTGTCGGCGAAGGTAAAGGACAATGGGTTAATCAGGTAGCGGCCAACTCTGACGCCATCTCACTTCACCTTCATCATTCATTTATTAAGCTGCCCGATGCGGCTTATCAGCCGAGAAATTTTCACCCCAACAGTGGTTTTTGGGCTCACAGTTTTAAAGACTACGCAGCACCACTTGGTGAGTCGATGACAGTGCAATATATTCCACGTCACCGACTCAATAAAGAAGACCCAATTGCGTCACAAAGCCAGGCGCGCGAACCAATTACTTATTACCTCGACCCCGGAGCCCCGGAACCGGTAAAAACAGCTTTGCTTGAAGGTGCTCGCTGGTGGGCAGAAGGTTTTGAAGAACTCGGTTATGACAACGCATTTCAGGTAAAGGTATTGCCCGATGACGCCGACCCAATGGACGTTCGCTATAACGTGATCCAGTGGGTTCACAGGGCGACCCGTGGCTGGTCTTATGGTTCGTCGGTCATTGATCCTCGCACTGGTGAGATCATTAAAGGTCATGTCACCTTAGGTTCCCTGCGTGTTCGCCAGGATATGAAAATTGCTGAAGGCTTGCTGACCCCCTTTGTCAACGACGCCGGTGAATTAAAAGAAGCAGTGCAAAATATGGCTTTAGCGCGTATTCGTCAATTGAGCGCGCACGAAATTGGTCACACTCTGGGAATAGCTCATAATTTTGCTGCAAGTACATCTAATAGAGCTTCAGTTATGGACTACCCGCACCCATTAGTTAACCTAACTACCGATGGTACGTTAAGTTTAAATGACGCTTACACTGAAGGGTTGGGTATTTGGGACAAACAGGTACTGGCTTATGGCTACAGTGACTTTGGCGGCATGCCCTCTTCAACGGAGCAGTTAACACGTATTCTGGAAAAGAATAAAGCGCTTAACCTCAGCTTTATTTCTGATCAAGACGCTCGCCCTGCTGGAGGCGCACACCCACTTGCTCATTTATGGGACAACGGCAGCGACCCGGTAACTGAGCTAGAGCGTCTGTTGTCCGTTCGCACACAAGTGCTGGATAACTTCAGTAAAGATATGTTGCGCTCGGACCAGCCTTTAAGTCAGCTACAAGCCATTTTTGTGCCTATCTACCTGTTACACCGTTACCAGGTAGAAGCCGCGGTAAAATGGCTGGGTGGTGTTAACTACCGTTATTACATGGCAGATGATGCCGCAGATGACTACCAACCGGTTAGTGCATCGAGGCAACAAAGTGCGTTGAAACAACTGCTCAAAACAATTCAGGCAGACAATCTGAGCGTACCCTCACATGTTAAGCAATGGCTGGTTCCGGCAGCCTATGGCGAGAGTTCTTCGCGTGAGTACTTTGATGGTAAAACCGGTCTTATACCAGATACCGTAAGTATGGCAGCGAGTGCCGCTGATCATAGCCTACAACTGATGCTTAACAGCCAACGTGTGAACAGGCTGACTCAGCAACACGCAGAAAACGATCGGGTTCCATCACCTGCTCAGCTTATGTCAGAAGTTTTTAATACTGTTTTCAACGACTGGAAAAATGCTCAAAACCAACCGCTACAGCAACGTCTGTTAACCACAGCAATAAATGCTGAGGTGCGAGCGATAAAAAGCTCCGGTTTAGCGGCAGAGACTCGTTTAGCGATGCGCGCTCAACTTGCTGAACAACAAAAGCAGCTGGCTGAATCCAGTTCACTGTTAATGCAGCAATTGGCAGGTGATTTAGAGAAGTTTTTAACGGACGGTGAATGGCCTGAACAATACGAACCCGAAGCATTACCTCCGGGCTCGCCAATCTAACGAGAATACCAGGGCCGCTTAAAGCGGCTCTGGCATATCGTCTAACTGATCTTTGGTTTTTCCGTGCGGCGTTGGTTGACGTGTTTCCGGGTCAATGTGAACGAAAACAATATCGTCAGCAGTACAAATGTTTTGCTTAGTGTGTTTATTTCGAACCAAACAGGTAATAGCTAAAGACGTACGCCCTACCGATTTAACCTGCAGACCGAATTCAACAACATCCCCCTGAAACGCTGAAGTTTCAAAAGTAATAGCGCCAATATGTTTCGTTACTAAGCTTTTCGCTTCTAACTGACAGCTGGCAAAAATATAAGCTTCCTCATCAATCCATTCTAAAATACGGCCCCCAAACAACGAACCGGCAAAGTTCAAATCATTTGGCATAACCAGTCGGCGGGATAAAAAGCGCATAGTCACTCCTTGTTA
>JBNJGQ010000135.1:0-3754 GCA_051747845.1 Pseudomonadota bacterium | reverse complement strand
ACCGGGCCGTCCTTACTCATTTCGCGTAAGTTATATTGTTCGCCGTTTATGTCTGTTAATGACGAAAGCTCGGCCGGAACAGATTCCGGCACGTCACTATTGCGAAAGGCATCGACCACGAACGCCACTGCTGAGAACAGCACAATATAAAGCGCTGCAGTTCGAAGCCGTTTTGTCCAGGACGTTTTGGCTTTGCTCTTACTCACTGGCATCCTCCAGCGCGTCCATGACTTTGTCTTTACTGAGCACTACGGGCAGGGTTATGCCGTCCGGAGCACCGGGTCCATAAACTTTGTTAAAGGGCACACCAAAGGTGTTGTTGGCTTTCAGGTATTGGGTAATGCTCTCGTTGGCTTTGGTCCAGTCGCCACGTAGGCGGGTGACATGCTCCTGACCCAAGGCAGTGAATACCGGGTCTTGCAGTAATACGCCCACTTTATTGGCCTGGCAGGTGATACACCAGTCCGCGGTCACATCGACAAATACGGTTTCACCGTTGGCTACGGCTTCATCAACACGCTCTTGCGTTAACGGTTGCCATTGGTGATCCTGCGGCAGTTTGTTGACCCATCTATCAGCGGTAAGAATTAACGTGATACCGACAACGGCAGCTAATACTAAAAAGCCGCCAATAGATAAAAACAGCGCCTTGCGGCCATGCACTTTACCGATAATAATCAATGTCAGAATCGACAAACCGACGGTTAGCGCCAGGAATAACTCGTTGCTGATAAAGTTTTTCAGCAAGGTTGTCAGCCAGACCGTGGTTGCCAGCATCATAATGGCGAAAACAGGTTTCACCCATTGCATCCAGCGACCGGGTTTGGGCAGTAACTTAGCGGTATTCGGGAACACGGCTATGAGTAACCAGGGCAGCGCCATGCCAATGCCAAGAGCAGCAAAAATCAGCAGAATAACCGATGACTCAGCAGCTAATGCAAAGGCTACCGCGGTACCTAAAAAGGGCGCTGTACAAGGTGTTGCCAATACCGTGGCCAGCATGCCTTGCAGGAAATGCCCTTTGTAGCTGTTATCGCCGGCGGCTGCAGCACTGGTACTCAAAGAAGACGGCAATTTAAACTCAAAGGCGCCCATTAAGTTCAATGCGAATAGCCAGGTAATAGCAACCAGTACGGCAATGAAATAAGGGTTTTGAAACTGAATTCCCCAGCCGACAGAACCGCCTGACCAGCGAAGAACCATCAGCCCTAGGGCAATGATCAGAAACGAGCTGATAATACCCAGTGATGACGCAAAAAACTGCTTACGCACCACCTTCGGCTGTTGTGCACCAGACAACAGAAGGCTTTGAACTTTCAGGCCTAATACCGGCAACACGCAGGGCATAATGTTCAAAATAAGCCCACCAGCTAACGCCATAAGTAAAATGGCCCACAGCGGAGGTGCGTTATTTGCAATAGTGCCTGCGGTTAGCTGGACGTTATATTCAGCGGCAAACTTTTCATCACTGACCGTAGTGATGATTTCAGCGCCGCTAAGGTCCGGCAGTTCCAGCCAGTGGCTAACCTCAATATTCGCCGTGAGCGTATTTCCTTCCACCTGAATATTCGGTGATGAAAACTCTGCATCGGCCAGAGCGTCGTCGTTGCTGTGTATAAACAGTTGAGGATCTTGCCAGCCGTTGTCACGCTCTATGGTCAGTTGAACGCGCTGGTTGGCGTCGGACCAAATAGCCCGCTTCACGTTATTGCTGTCGTATTCCCTGGGCACTTTGCCCATGGCCTGATTAAAGGCAAAGGCACGATCACTGTCGGCGGTCAGGGTGTCCAGGTCAACTTGCAAGTCAATTGGGTAGTCCGTTAACACACAAACGGTGGTACAGGACGACATAGTCAGCGTACCGCTAATGTGCGCCTGCCTGGCATCCGGGCTTAGCTGTATCATTAACGGAAAGGTCAACGATCCCTGATACCCAACGGTATCAATACCCTGAATGCTGTAGCGTGAAGGCACCGGCCAGTGCCATTCAATATCGTCAATATTGTCTGACTCAGACCAATCAAAGGTTGGCGGTATGCCACCTTCACCCGGTGAGCGCCAGTAGGTTTTCCAGCCTTCATCCAGCTCAACATGCAGCAGGGCGGATAGTAGACTCCGCTCAGCCTCATAGTGGCCGGTAAGTTCCAGCTTCACCGATACCGGCGGATGGTCTTCATGACTGAGCCAGCCAGTAGACGGTGTTTCCGCTAAGCTTTGTGCGCTATAAAGCAGCAGCGCGGCAATAAGCGATACGAGCCATAACGGTAAAATTTTATTCATACATTACTCCTGAAGTTAGTATTCCAACGATGAAAATCGGTTGGAAGTCTTACTCCAGAAAGCAACAAAATACGGCGTGGGGTCGCCTTTTACAGGAAAAGAAAAATAGCGGGGGCGCTAATTGCTTGTTAACAGCGGTCTTCAGCGCCAAAGTCAGAAGAACAAAGAAAGACAGTGCCGCGTAAGTTATGTCGGACTGGAACTGCTGCAATAAATGCGCTGTTTTGTCGCAGTCGGCTTTGACGCTTTCGTGTTTTGCACCTAAGTCTGCATGGCTTCCGACAAGCTGTTCAGCCGCCGGTGCGCCCTGATGCTTAGGACAGCTTTCCAGCCAGCCAAAGTTCTGTCCCCAACACAGCACAAAAACCAGCAATAGCAATGGTGCTATATACCGACCTTTTCGACACTGTTGATTCAGTTGGTGGAACATGGCTTTTGGTGACCCTTGGTTATTCGGTTTACTCTTAATTAAGGCAAGATGATGACAGAAGTGGGTATAAAAGCAAGTGAGAGAAGGAATGATATCGGTCATTGCTTGAAGTGTTTAGCTTACAGACAGGAATGTTCCCGAGGCTTATAGTTACGCCGTTGTTTAGTCACGGAGAGACAGATGGCGTTAGCGCGAGTTTATACCCGGGCATTGATAGGTATTCATGCGCCGGAAATTCGGGTTGAAGTGGATCTGGCAAGGGGAATGCCAGGGTTTACTATGGTCGGCATGCCGGCAACCACGGTTAAGGAGGCTCGTGATCGGGTCAAAACCGCCTTGATGAACGCGGGGTTTGAGTATCCACCGGCCACGCGTATTACCGTCAATTTAGCGCCGGCTGATATTCCTAAAACCGGGGCTCGTTACGATTTAGCCATAGCGGTTGGGATATTAGCGGCTTCCGGGCAAATACCGGATGCTATTCTGGAGCAAGCGGAGTTTTATGGTGAGCTCGCCCTGACCGGTGAGTTACGCGCAGTAAATGGTTTAATTCCAGCGTTGCTAGCGTGTCGTAATAAAAAGCGGCAGGCGTTTGTGCCTATTGCTAACGAGCAGGAAGCCGGGTTAGTACGTGAACAAAAGAGCTGGCTGGCGGCCGACTTAGTCAGTGTTTATGAACATTTGCATGATCACCAGCTGCTGAGGGAATCAAAGCCGATAAATTGGGCAAAGGAATCATCGAACGATGATGGTGATTTAGCCGATGTTGTAGGGCAGGAGCAAGCTAAGCGCGCATTGTTGTTATCTGCGGCAGGTAAGCACCACTTGTTGTTCGTCGGGCCACCAGGCACGGGCAAAACCATGTTGGCGCAGCGGCTTAATGGCATATTACCTCCACTGACCGAGCAGGAAGCTATGGAAATTGCCGCGGTTAAGTCGGTGTCTTTTGACTATCATCATGCGGAGGCTCTGACCCGGCGAGAACTGCGATCTCCTCATCATACTTGTACTGCTGCGGCGTTGGTCGGAGGGGGCGCGGGTAAT
>JBNJGQ010000134.1:0-3805 GCA_051747845.1 Pseudomonadota bacterium | reverse complement strand
ATCGCACTGCACTGGGCAGCTTGTGGCTTATTTTTGCGGTTCACTTTTTGAATCTGCACACCATTTTACCCAGTCAGGTAATGGTTTTCTTATTTACCGTTTCAGCTGTTGCTACTGCGATACGAGTCGCGCGCTGGAAAATCTGGATTACCTGGCGGGTGCCATTAGTCTGGTCTCTGCATTTAGCCTACTGGTTTATTCCCGTTGGGCTGGCGCTATTTGCTTTGCGCTATGCGGGTTTTGAGCTGACTCAGAGCCTGGCAATGCATGCACTAACCGCTGGTGCTATGGGCAATATGATTTTGAGTATGATTGCCCGGGTATCGCTGGGGCATAGCGGCCGTCCATTGCAACCCAAACTGATTATGACCGGGGCGTTCTTATTGGTGTTAATTGCGGCACTGACCCGGGTCTTTTTAATGTGGTTGGCACCAGAGTTAACCAGTCAGTGGCTCATGTTCAGCACTTTAGCCTGGGCTTTAGCTTATGGCATTTACGTTGTGGTTTATTTTAAAGTGCTGACTACGCCGCGTGCTGATGGCAACCCGGGTTAAGTCTCGTCCGGGGAGTGTCCTGGACGTGAGGCCAACCAGATACCGACACTCACCAGCACTAGGCCGACAAGTCCTTTTAACCATATAGGGACTTGCGGAACCAGTAGCAACAAGAACAGGTAGCCAGTTGCCATCATAATTAAGGCTATGACTTTTGAGCGGGATTTGATGACTCGGTGATCGCGCCAGGCTCTTATGTCTGGGCCGTATTTGGGATGGTTAATCAGCCAGGCTTCAAGACGCGGCCAACCTTTACTGGCCGCCCAAAGCGCGGCGATAAGAAAAGGAACAGTTGGCATGACCGGCAGTGCAATACCAACCAGACCAAGTAACACAAAAAATAAGGCCAGACTGCGCCAAAGCAAGCGAATTAATAATGATTTTTTCATGTTAGTAACTTCGCTTAAAGTACATCACTTTTTCCAAATACCGGCGGCTTTCAGCTAAAGGGTGTTTTGAAGTTAAGTCCCGGTAAATAACGCCGGGCTGACTTCGGTTCATTATCTGTATGGCTCTGTTGCGGTTGGATGAAAAGGTTTTTAGTACATTGCCGGCGCCGCCGTTATATGCGGAGACTATTGCGTATTCGCGGCTGTTTGGGTTCTGAACACCTTTTAGATACTGGGTGTTGAGAATGTATAAGTAGGCACTGCCAATATCTATATTCTGGGCAGGGTCAAACAACTGCTCAGAGGTCGGTTGTCCCGGTACTTCGCGCACCCGTTCAAACACATCTCGCCCGGCGGTAGCTGCTACCACCTGCATTAACCCGTAGGCGTTAGCATGGCTGACCGCATAAGGGTTGAAGCTGCTTTCGGTTTCAATAATGGCGTAAATAAGCTCGGGCTCAATATCATAGCGTTTCGCGGCCGCAATTACATAATCGGAATATTGGTGTTTACGCAGTGCTTTATGCTCGTCGACCAGCGCAATTTGTACTTCATAAACGTCGTTGTCTTTGGCACGGCGAGTGCGAAGCTCGTTGTTAACTAAATACTCTGCAAAACGGTTGGCTCGCCACTGGTATTCGACCACGACATTGTCCTGGTCAACAACCTGGCCTCGCAAAAAGGGCTTTCCTGAACCTTCTGGCTCTTTATCGGTAAATATATCAACGGCGGTGAGATCTGCGGGTGTCAGCAGCGTGCGGACAATAGCCGCTTGCAACTGTCGTCGGGTTTCGGCGGGATCGTCGCTGTCATGCAAAGTAGCAACGGTCAGCAGACCCTGCTCAAAGTCGACAACAGCTTTGGCATGAAAGTTATCGCTGTATTTAACGTATTTTTTCTCGCTCGGAACAGTGTCTTTTTCTTCCCCCCAAATGGCTTCGGCAACGGTACGAAGGTCTCGCAGTGCTTTGCGCAGGTCTTCAATGTCGTTAATAAGCTGGCGGGGGTTGCTGCGGTAGCTATTGAGACGCTCCCGCGCTAACGACTCAACAACAGCTGAGGGATCATTTCCACTAAGGATGCCAGAGGTAACCACTCGCCTGACGTTATTCGGTGTCACCTCACACCCTGCCAGAATTACCGTGGTAGCTATAGCCACCATTATCGTGGTTATTTGAGTCTTTTTATTCATAGCGCCTAAATTGAGCTTCACTTCCCTTGTTCAAGCTTTTACATTAGGGAGACATAAAAATAAACCCTAAGCATTGTTTCGGCAGTGTGTAAAACAACAGGAATGAAGATGCGCAGTCTCAAATTAGCGGCGCTGGTAGCCGCCTCGTGGTTCGTGATACCCACCCATGCACAGCAGCTGTCCGGCGAAAGCTCCTTACTTCCCGAAGCCAGTTACAGCGACTCCGAAGTGACCGTCGAGCAGGTTCTGGGCTACCCAATGGGTACCAAAATTACCAGTCCGGCAGATATGAGCCGCTATTTTGAAGCACTGAAGCAGGCCTATCCGAAACAGGTGAAACTGCTGGAGTACGGCAAAAGCTGGGAAGGACGCACACTTTATTATGCGGTTATTTCCAGTGAAAAGAACATGGCTGACTTTGACGGCTTCATGCAGGGAATGCAGTCCTTAGCTGACCCGCGTAAAACCGATAGCGATGACGCTGAGCAGTTAATTGACGCATTGCCCGGTAGCATCTGGCTGTCATATGGTGTTCACGGCAATGAAATTTCCTCGCCCGAAGCGGCAATGATGACTGCTTACCATTTACTGCATGACCAGCGTGAGCAGACTCAGCGCTGGCTGGACAACACAATGGTGTTCATTGATCCACTGCAAAACCCCGATGGTCGGGCGCGCTTTGTTGATCGTTACTACATGAGTGTTGGGCTTGAGCACTCAGGCGATCGCCGCAGTGCCGAGCATAACGAACCCTGGCCTAACGGGCGCACTAACCACTACCTGTTTGATATGAACCGTGACTGGATCGCGCTGACTCAGCCTGAAATCAGCGGGCAGATTGATGCCTTACTAAAATACTATCCGCTGGTGTTTGTTGATTTGCACGAAATGAGTGGCGATTCCACATACTATTTCACACCCGAGGCCCGGCCTTATAACCCACTGATAACCGAAGCGCAGCGCGAAACGCTGAACTGGATTGGTAAAAATAATGGTCAGTGGTTTGATGAAAAAGGCTTTGATTACTTTACCCGTGAAATTTTTGATGCCTTTTATCCGGGTTATGGCGCCAGTTGGCCGCTTTACCAGGGCTCAGTTGCTATGACTTATGAAATGGCTTCGGCGCGTGGACATTTATTTGAGCGCGAAGACGGCGACGTACTGACCTACGCCGACGGCGTTCAGCAGCATTTTATTGCGTCTATTTCGACGATTCAGACGGTTTCTGAGCGTCGCGAGGCTTTATTGCAGAAGTTCTGGGAGTATCGCAAATCAGCGGTTGAAGCCGGTGAAGACGACGATGTCCGCTCTATTATTCTGCCTGCCAAAGATGACCCGGCTGCCGCGCGTAAGCTGGCGTCCTTGCTGGTTGAGCAGGGTGCTGACGTGAACCAGGCGGAGAAGGCGTTTGATGTGTGCGGAACCGACTATGAAGCCGGCGCTTATATCATTGATATGGCACAACCCGCACACCGCATGATACGTACGTTAATGGACAAGCAAGTGGACATGGCGGATGACTTTTTGGCCGAGCAGGAGCAGCGCCGAAACAACAACCTGCCGGACCAAATTTATGATGTAACCGGCTGGTCACTGCCATTGATGTTTAACGTTGACAGTCATCAGTGTGATGACCTGCCGGGTGTTGCAACTGCCTCAGTTGAGGAAGG
>JBNJGQ010000133.1:0-3851 GCA_051747845.1 Pseudomonadota bacterium | reverse complement strand
TTCACCGGTACGTGCCATAACCACCAGCACGTCAGTTTCACCGGCACCGGAGATAAACATTTTAGAGCCGTTCAGAACGTACTCGTCGCCATCTTTTTTCGCACTGGTACGTAAGCTGGCAGCGTCTGAACCTGAACCAGGTTCTGTCAGGCAGTAAGAGCCAAGCTTCTCACCGGTAACCAACTCTGGTACCCACTGGTCAATCACAGACTGTTGGCCGAACGAGCCAATCATCCAGGTGACCATGTTGTGAATGGTCATCATGGCTGTTGTTGCGGTACAACCACCTGCCAGTTGCTCAAAAATAAGCGCAGAATCTAAGCGGCTCATTCCAAAGCCGCCAGCTTCTTCAGGGGTGTACATGCCCATAAAGCCCATTTCACCGGCTTTACGGAACACTTCAATTGGGAAGTAGTGTTCTTCATCCCACTTAGCTGCATTAGGCGCCAGCTCTTTATCAGCAAACGCTTTAGCCGTATCAACAAAGGCTTGTTGGTCTTCTGTCAATTCGAAATTCATCGTTGTCCCCTATTACCTTAGGTTAATTGACATGTTAGGACCTGCAGGATCTTCCAGGTCGCTTTCAAACCAACGCGCCGTTACAGTCTTAGTCTCGCTATAGAAACGAACGCCCTGCTTGCCATAAGCGTGAAGGTCGCCAAAGAATGAACGCTTCCAGCCAGTAAATGAGAAGAACGGCAGTGGTACCGGAATTGGGATGTTAATGCCTACCTGACCCACTTCAACTTCGTGCTGGTATTTACGCGCTGCGGCACCGCTTGCCGTAAAGATAGAAGTACCATTACCGTATGGGTTGTTGTTAACCAGCTCTAAAGCATCTTCTAAGCTGTCCACTTCTGTCGCACACAGTACCGGACCGAAAATTTCTGTTTTGTAGATTTCCATATCCGGCGTTACGTTAGAGAAGACCGTTGGACCAACCCAGTTGCCGTCTGGCAAACCGTCAACTTTGCAGTTACGACCATCAACCAGCAGCTTCGCGCCTTCTTTTTCACCCTGAGTAATCAAAGCTTCAACGCGCTCTTTTGCTTGTGGACTAAT
Source organism: Pseudomonadota bacterium (assembly GCA_051747845.1). Lineage (GTDB taxonomy): Bacteria > Pseudomonadota > Gammaproteobacteria > Enterobacterales > Alteromonadaceae > Idiomarina. The sequence continues at coordinate 2,789 of JBNJGQ010000133.1, read as the reverse complement.
CACCGGGCCGTAAGCAGCATTTTCATCATTCCATGCGCCCGGACGAACTTTCGCAATGGCTTCAGCAATTTCAGGGATCCACTCTTTTGCCGCACCAACGAATACTGCGACAGAAATGGCCATACAACGTTGACCCGCTGCACCGACAGAAGAACCAACCATGTTGTTGATCACTTGCTGTTTATTGGCATCTGGCATAATAACGCAATGGTTTTTCGCACCAGCAAAGGCCTGTACCCGCTTACCATTTTCTGTACCACGACGGTAGATGTACTCTGCAACCGGCACAGAACCAACGAATGACAAGGCACGAACTGCCGGATGATCTAGCAGAAAATCAACCTGATCTTTATTGCCATGCAGGACCTGCAACACACCTTTAGGCGCGCCAGCTTGTTCAAATAACTCCACCAATCGATTTGGTGTTAATGGATCTTGCTCAGAAGGTTTAAGAATAAAGGTGTTACCACAAGCAATTGCCAGCGGGAACATCCACAGTGGGATCATAGCCGGAAAGTTAAATGGCGTAATACCTGCACAAACCCCAAGTGGCTGAGTGTAGCTGTAAGAATCAATTTTACGAGCAACATTCTCAACAGTTTCACCCATTAATAACGAAGGAATATTGGCTGCGTGTTCAACCACTTCGATACCACGCCAGACGTCACCTTTTGCATCTTCAAAAGTTTTTCCGGTTTCCTGCGCCAGAGTTTCTGCTATTTCTTCCTGATGTTCTTTTAACAAGGCCTGATAACGCATCATGACACGAGCGCGTTCGGAAACAGGCACTTCTTTCCAGGTTTTAAAAGCTTCGCGAGCACTCTCAACCGCTGCTTCCATTTCACTCTGGGTAGCAACTGGCACTTGTGCGATAACTTCCTGTGTCGCAGGGTTGGTGACAGGAATCCACTGTTCTGACTTCGAGGCGACAAATTCGCCATCTATATACAGAGGCACTTTCTTAGACATAATTCACCTTCTTATTGTGTTATTTTGTCATCTATTGATGAGCTAAATTTAGTTAAGTGAGCCTTAACGTGACCCTCTTAATTCTGATTACTTTACTTTGGGCCGCCAGTTTTTCGCTAATCGGCGTTTATCTTGCCGGCCAGGTTGACGGTTATATTGTTGTGTTTATCCGCATGATTTTAGCACTGATAACCGTGTTACCGTTATTTCGTTGGCGGCATTTGTCTCCCAAAAGTGGGCAGCTACCTCAACTGACTAAACTGGCCGTTATTGGCGCTATACAAATTGGCGCCATGTATCTGTTTCTTTACCATGCATTTTTGTATTTGAGCGTTGCCGAAGTGCTTTTGTTCACTATTTTTACACCGCTCTACATAACCCTCATTGACGAACTCATACTCAACCGCAAGCATTTACCTCTTTTATGGTGGATTGCCGCGGCAGTGTCCGTTTGCGGTGCTGCCATAATTCGGTATCAACCGCTGTCTGATGATTTCATCACTGGTTTCTTTTTAATTCAGGCAGCTAATGCTTGCTTTGCCTTAGGCCAAGTTGCTTATAAACGCTTACCAACCGGTAAGACATTGGCACAAAGTCAGCAGTTTGCTGCGTTTTTCTTTGGTGCCAGTGTTATTGCCGGCCTGGGTGTTTTGCTGTTTGCCGACCTAAGCATGATGCCTGGCACTAACCTCCAGTGGGGTATTTTACTGTGGCTTGGTATTGTCGCCTCAGGCCTTGGTTACCTTGGCTGGAACCTCGCCAGTAAATGGGTCAACACCGGACAACTTGCCACTATGAACAATGCCTTAATTCCCGCTGGAATTCTGGTTAATGTCTTATTCTGGGAGCAGTCATTTGACTACACCCGTTTAAGCATTGGTGCTTTGATTATCGTGCTTGCCGTTTGGTTAGCCGGACGAGCTCAAAAACTGAAACCCGCCGGCTAGTCTATATCAGCAAAGCCCTATTACATCATTTCCACAGCCAGAGCGACGGCTTCACCGCCACCGATACACAATGAGGTAATGCCTCGTTTCTGGCCATTTTGTTTCAAAGCGTGCAACAGCGTTACCAGCAAACGTGCACCGCTTGCGCCAATAGGATGCCCTAACGCACAAGCTCCGCCATGCACATTCACTTTACTCGCATCCAGTTTCATTTCCTGAATTGCCAGCATGGTTACCATGGCAAAAGCTTCGTTAATTTCCCATAAATCGACGTCGTCTTTTGTCCAGTCCAGCTTGCTCAACAAAGAATTCATAGCACCAATTGGAGCAACCGTAAACTCAGACGGCGCCTGAGAATGCGTTGTATGTCCCATAACCCGGGCTAGTGGTTGCAGACCTTCGGCTTTTGCTTCGCTTTCACGCATTAAGATAAGCGCCGCAGCACCGTCAGAAATGGAGCTGGAGTTTGCTGCCGTAATAGTTCCGTCTTTCTTAAAGGCGGCACGTAACTGAGGAATTTTATCCAGACGCGCCTTGCCCGGTTGCTCGTCAGTATCGACGGTAACGTCACCTTTACGAGTTGAATAGGTAACAGGAGTAATCTCCCCCTTAAACAGCCCATCTTTGATAGCCGCCTGAGCCTTAGTTAATGAGTGAATGGCAAAGTCATCCATTGCTTCACGATCAAGACCATATTCGTCTGCGGTATCCTGAGCGTAAACGCCCATTGCTTTATGCTCGTATGCGTCTTCCAAGCCATCGAGCATCATATGGTCCAGCACCTGACCATGCCCCATGCGATAGCCGCTGCGACCTTTAGGTAGCATATACGGCGCGTTGGACATGCTTTCCATACCGCCCGCCAGTACAACG
>JBNJGQ010000132.1:0-3854 GCA_051747845.1 Pseudomonadota bacterium | reverse complement strand
CGTCTGATAATGTCCAACCCATTAATATCCGGCAAACCTAAATCAAGAGTTATTAAATCAAAATGCTCACTTTCAAGACTTTTTAGTGCTGCGTGGCCATTGTGCTCAAGATGGACGTCATAGTTCTGCGTCTCTAAGGTCAATTTTAATAGCTTTGCGACATCTTCGTCGTCTTCTATGACTAAAATTTTGCGTGCGTTCTCAGTTATTTCTGAGAACTGCACTTGTTGCTTTTTTTGCTTCGAATGAGGCTCAGCTTCTTGTGCTGCTTCTTTTAGTAAAGGGAGTTTAAAGAAAAACCGTGTCCCCTCGCCTTCTTTTGTTTTAAAGCCAATGCTACCCCCCATATGCTCGACAAGCTCTTTAGTTATAGACAGGCCCAGGCCTGTTCCTCCTTTCTCCCGGGTATCGGAGCTATCAGCTTGAGAAAAACGATTAAATAACTTGTGCTGAAATGCTTCAGGAATACCATTACCTCGGTCAGTCACACTTATAACAACATTGTCGTGGTCAGTATCGACATCTATTGTCACCGTTTCATTTTCCGGAGAGAACTTGATCGCGTTCGACAAAAGATTCGCCATGATTTGCTTAAACCGCTGCTCATCCACTTCAAACAAAACGTCGCTTACGGACTTCCCCAGTTCAAGTTTAATTTTTCTTTCCGAACCATACGCCTTATTTTCCTCTATGATTCGCTCAATCAATGAAATAACACGATGAGTTTGTATATCGAAATCCAATTGGCCAGCCGCCACCTTTTCAATATCCAGTAAATCGTTAATGAGGTGAGATAATCGCTCACTGTTGCGGTGTGCCGTATTCAACAGTGTCTCAACTTGCTCAGGTAAGTGCCCCAAGCTGCCGCTTAGTACTAACCCAAGAGCACCGCTAACCGAAGTCAATGGCGTTCGTAACTCATGACTGACTGTAGAGATGAATTCACTTTTCATCTTCTCCATACGTTTACGCTCAGTAATATCCTGCGCAACACCCAAATAACCTACAGTCTTATTCGACTCATCAGTAATTGGTGTCACCACCAAGGTCACCGGGACACGCTCGCCATTTCGGGTAATATAATGCCAGTCGTGGATTTCAGACCCTTCGCGGTTAGCCTTTTTCACAAAAACATCAAAGCCCTCAATGTGCTCTGAAAACTGCTTTGTCAGTTGTTTAGCCCTTTCTTTCACCTCCGTCTGGTCGTGAAAGAGCGCAGGCGTATGTTTGTTGACCACGGATTCCACTTTATAACCCAGCAAGCGCTGTGCGCCAGAGTTAAACAATTTGATAGTTCCCTGAGTATCAGTGGCAATGATAGCCAGTTCAGTGGATGCTTCCAGAATATTGCTCAGCATTGATGACGTTTTTGCTAACTCTTTTGTGCGCTCTGCAACTTCTAATTCAAGGTTCGAGCGCGCAGACTCTAATTTACTAAACGCATCTCTAAGCGACTGGCTCATTGTCGTTACAGAGTCAGATAATTCGTCATATTCAACTAATCGAGTGTCAGGAAGTTTTGTTGTTAGCTGCTGTTCAATATTTTCAGGTAGCTTTCTCGACACCGAGTTTAGTGCTCTCAATGGACGAAGTAGCACCCGGCTCAGCAGAAAACTGATAAGAATGCTCAGCAGAACCAGAATAGTTAATATTAAAAAGCTCGAATTTCGTTCGCTCTCCAATTGGGAAGCTAAAGAAGCAGCCGGTAACTCAACGACTAATTGAGCAACACCCGGAACACCGTTGACCGACAATCGATATTGGTAAATGCCTTTTTTCCAACGATTAACCAGACTGCCATTAGTGTCAGGAGTCCAAATATACAAATTATCGACACGTTTCACTGGACTGACATTTTTAGAAGTTAAAGCGACCAAGTCACCAGCGCCTGTCTGAAGACTGCCTTGCTTGTCGAGAATACCTATCCCGCTGATATTCGCTCCCTGCAGTGCAGTATTTAATAGCACCAACGGAGGCACTTGCTGTTGAGTTTGCTGCTGAAACTCACTAACAACGTTTACCAATGTAGTCTGCAATTGTTCGGCGAGCATTTGCTCTTGTTCAACTTTGTGGATGTAACTATTTAGTATTATGGGTACTGCACCTGAAAGCATCGTTAAACCAACGAGCATATGGAAAACCAGCTCATTTAGTCTCACTCGACTGGGTAGCCAGGCTACTTTGCCATTTTGGATAAAGAGTACCAACAGCTTAATGATCAAGCCGGCAATTAGTGCATTAAAAACACCATTGAGCGCCTGCTTAAGGCCAATTGTCGCAGCAGTCGGGCCGTCCATTCCCAGCAGACCCATATAGGCTAGCGAGATCACGAATGGACCCGCCAACAGCCAGAAGCCTAAATCTGCTATAACTAAATTACTAACTCCCCGGCGAAATAGCAGGCCAACAACACCAGCTTCTAACATAAAGGTCAACAAGGCATAGGGATGCCCCCATAATTGCCACGTATAAAGCCCACTAACAAATGCAACAGCTATGGCAGGCCAAAAACCAACTATTTTAATAGCGGCGATAACAGCCACGGAGCCAAAAATAAAATGGATACCAAAGAACAACGGCACGTTCGCTAAATTGCCAATAAGCGCAAGCAGCATTAAGATGAGTGTGACAAAAACCTTTAATCTTGGTGTCATGAGCTACTCAAGTTAAGTATTGAAATCGTTCCATAATTGCTTTACTTCATCAGCCAAAGCCACAGGATCAAAAGGTTTAGAAATGACTTTTTGTACGCCCATTCCTTTGTAGCGTTCTATTTCTTTGGGCTGAACCTTGGCGGTCATAAAAGCAACAGCTGTGTATTCCGTAACCGCCCCCAATTCCCGCATCGCCTTTAATACCTGAGGGCCGTCCAGTCCAGGCATCATCACATCGAGTAAAATAACTTGCGGAATAAAAGCTTCTACTTCCTCTAACGCCTGTTCACCTGACTTACATTGTCGAACTGTCAGTCCGCCAATATCTTCTAATGCCACGACTGCTATCTCTCGAATATCGGCATCATCTTCAACATAAAGCACCCGTTCCAGCACATCCATCAATTATTTCCTTTAATCGCTGACTTTATTCCGTCCTGAGCCTTTACCGCGATAAAGGGCTTTATCTGCGCGGCTCAGCAGTTTTGTCCACGTATCGCCGCTCTTCGCACGGGCAACACCAATAGTAATGGTTACTGCTATTTCAGTGTCAGCACTTATTTTTATTGATTGCTGTTCTATTTTAGCGCGTAATTTTTCAGCAACACGAAACGCATCTTCAAATGGTGTTTTCGGGAGCATTATGGCGAATTCCTCGCCACCAATTCTGCTGACACTATCCCCGGAACGTGTCTCGTGTTGCAAAGTATCCGAGATAGCTTTAATCACTGAGTCACCCACCGGATGACCATAATTGTCATTAACCGTTTTAAAATGGTCAATGTCCAGCATTAATAATGACAGAGGTTCCTTATGCCTTGATGCATGCAATAACGACTTTTCGACCTCTTCCGAGAAAAAGCGCCGATTGTAGAGCCCGGTCATTTCATCCGTAGCGACCATCTCCCGCAATTTCAGCTCAAGCGCTTTTTGCTCGCTGATATCTCGTACGGCTCCTATGAGAGTGACGCCATCGCTCTGCATTTCAGCTTGCTCTTCGACCCAAATATAATGGCCTTTCGCGTGTTTCATTCTATGCTGAACATGATGAACACCGGTTTCCTTGGCTTTTTCTTCGCTTGCGCGAATAGTTGCAATGTCGTCTGGATGTACAAGGCTATTGAACAAATCGACACTAGGCTTTGTTGAGCTTTTTGCCAGCCCAAGTAGTTCATAGATCATATCGGACCAAAATAACTC
>JBNJGQ010000131.1:0-3855 GCA_051747845.1 Pseudomonadota bacterium | reverse complement strand
TTTTTCAATTGCTGCCGGGTAGTCACCTGCGCTTTTCAAGGTAATGCCAATGAAACAACAGACATCGTAGCCTAAGCGTTTGGCGTTAACCTGTAAACGAGTGCCTTCAATAATCCCGGCTCGTTTCATCTTTTCAACGCGAACATGAATGGTGGCCGGACTGACTTTATAACGTTTGGCCAGTTCAGCATAAGGAGTGCGCGCATCCTCCATTAAAGCGTTTAGTATTGAGCGATCCAGATTGTCGATTTGATAATTTTCAGCTGATTTCTTCATTGTTTATTAATGCTTCACTAATTAATTTACCTGTAAATTAACGGAAATTATTTAATAAAGCTATTTCTGTTAAATAATATTGAATAAAAATGCGTAAACGGTATTAATTGAACCGTGTTTCAGCTTTTTATTTAACGATTCGGGGTATTTATGAAGTCAAGATACATGTTGCAGCAGGAGAAAATCCAGTTTGTAAAAAACAGCTTCACACAGCAGCTGAAACTTCAACTTGGGCTTATTGAAGTGCAGTCACCTTTACTTAGCGAGCATGGTAACGGTATTCAGGATGATCTTTCGGGTTGGGAGAAAGCGGTTCCAGTCAAGGTTAAAGCGGTGCCGGACAAAAGCTACGAAGTGGTTCACTCCCTGGCAAAATGGAAACGTTACACGCTAGGTCGTTATGGCTTTGATGCTGGCGAAGGAATCGTCACACTGATGAAGGCATTGCGCCCTGATGAGGAAGCCCTGAGCTCCGTGCATTCAGTTTATGTTGATCAATGGGACTGGGAGAAAGTCATTACAGAAGAACAGCGTTCACTGAGCTTTTTGAGCAAAACAGTTGAGAGAATTTACTCGGCTTTGCGCGAAACAGAGCGTCTGTATACTGAGACATATGATGCTGATAATGTTCTGCCTGAAACCATCCATGTGGTTCATACAGAAGAACTGATAAAAGCCTACCCAGAACTCACGACTAAACAGAGAGAACGAAAAATCGTAAAACAATACGGTGCTGTGTTTTTGGTTGGTATTGGTGGTGAGTTGAGTCATGGTCACGCCCATGACGTTCGTGCACCAGATTACGATGACTGGAGCTCGATTAATGAGCAGGGCAGTACCGGACTTAACGGCGACATTATTGTCTGGCATCCGGCGTTAAATGACGCGTTGGAGCTCTCGTCTATGGGTATACGTGTCGACCAACAAGCGCTAAAGCGACAACTCAGTCTTAGCCGGCAGGAGGAAAAGCTTCATTTGCCCTGGCACCAGTCACTTCTGGCTGGCGATCTGCCTTTAACTATTGGCGGAGGAATAGGCCAGTCCCGTGTGGTGATGCAGATACTGCAAAGTGATCATATTGCCAAAGTTCAGTGCGGGGTTTGGCCTGAGCCTATAGCTGAAGCCCTCTAAAGCCTGATTTATGGCTTACGTTGAAATCTATAGACGACTGGTCTAATATGAAAGCATGAAAAAGAACGACACACGACAACACATCATCACGATAGGCGCTGACCTGATTTCCATTCATGGTTTCGGCAGTACCGGCTTGAACAAAATTCTGAGTGAAGCGCAGGTACCAAAAGGTTCGTTTTATCATTACTTTAAAAGTAAGAACGACTTTGGCCTGGCAGTAATTGAAACTTACGCAGAAGAGTATGAAGCGCGTATGAACGAAACTCTGGGCAACGAGAGCTTACAGCCGGTCGAACGACTGCGCTCGTACCTGCGTTGTTCAGTTGAGGATATGAAGTCGTGTGATTTTTCCAAGGGTTGTCTAATAGGCAATCTGGGTCAGGAATTGGCTTCGCAGAGCCAAATTTTCCGTGAGCGGTTAGACGATATTTTTTCCGACTGGGAGCTGCGTATTGCACGTTGTTTAAAAGCGGCGCAAGAAACACAGCAAATTAAGCAAGATGTCGACACCGAGCAGATGGGAGCCTTTATCCTGTCTGGATGGCAGGGGGCATTGCTGCGGGCCAAAGTACAACGTTCTATGCTGCCGTTGCTGCGCTTCGAAAATATGATTTTAAAGCAGTTAGGGGCAGTCGACCAATAGCGTCAACCGGAGGTAAAGCTATGTCAGAAGTACAAGATAAAGTTGTGATTATTACAGGTGCAAGCAGTGGTTTAGGTGAAGAGACAGCCCGTATGCTTGCAAAAAAAGGCGCAAAACTGATGTTAGCGGCGCGCCGTGAAGATCGTTTAAAAGAATTGACTGAGTCAATTAAGAAAGACGGTGGTGAGGCAGCTTACCGAGTAGTTGATGTAACTGACAAAGCCGCAGTTCAAAAACTGGCTGACGACACAAAAGCGGAGTTTGGTCGTATTGATGTATTAATCAATAACGCTGGGTTAATGCCGCTTGCACCGCTCGATGCACTGAAAGTGGATGAGTGGGACACCATGATTGACGTGAATATCAAAGGTGTTCTGTACGGTGTTGCCGCTGTATTACCGGTAATGCGTGAACAGCACGTTGGTCATATCATCAACTTGTCATCAGTTGCTGGTCAGAAAGTGTTTGCTGGCGGAACGGTATATTGTGCAACTAAGTTTGCGGTAAAAGCTATCTCCGAAGGCATTCGTCAGGAGTCTAACGGTGAAATTCGTGCTACTAATATTTCACCGGGTGCTGTAGCAACAGAGCTGACTGACCACATAAGTGATAAAGATGCGAAAGAAATGGCTGATGACCTGTATTCAGATGCTATTGATTCCGCAGCCATTGCTCGGGCGATTACTTTTGCTATTGAGCAACCGCAAGAAGTTGATGTGAATGAAATGATCATTCGTCCGACCAAACAAGAATTGTAATTGGCTATGAAGTATTCAATTCTTGATTTAGCGCCTATCACGGACGGTGGGTCAGTGGCAGAGTCTTTACATAATTCTGCCGATTTAGCCCAGCATGCAGAGCGGTGGGGTTACCACCGCTTCTGGATGGCCGAACACCACAATATGACGGGTATTGCCTCTGCCGCCACGGCGGTTGCTCTAGGTTATGTCGCTGGTAAAACCGACAAAATTCGGGTTGGCTCCGGCGGCGTTATGTTGCCAAACCATGCGCCTTTTGTGGTTGCTGAGCAGTTCGGTACGCTTGATGCTTTGTACCCTGGTCGGGTTGATATTGGATTGGGAAGGGCACCGGGAACTGACGGGAAAACCTTGAGAGCTTTAAGACGTAAGCCTGATGATGCTGAACAATTTCCGAACGATGTGCAAGAGCTGTTAGGTTATCTGGAAGAAGCGCAGGAAAGTGACGCGATTAAAGCGATTCCCGGGTTTCAACAGAAAATTCCAGTGTGGCTGTTAGGCTCCAGTACTTTTGGTGCTCAGTTAGCTGCGCATTTAGGCCTTCCTTATGCTTTTGCATCACACTTTGCGCCCGATTACCTGCAGCACGCATTAAAAGCTTACCGGGACAATTTTCGTCCGTCACGCTATCTCAGCAAACCTTATGTTGCTGCGGCAATGAATGTCTTTGCAGCAGATGATGAAAGTGAAGCACGAAAAATGATGAGCTCAATGCAACAACAGTTTATTGCATTGCGTCGCGGTATGCCGGGTCCTCTAAAAGCCCCCGTGGATGATATAAGAACGGTCGCGGCTCCGCATGAGCTGGCCGGTGCGAACCATGCATTAACTTATACAGCAGTAGGCACTAAGGAAACGGTTCAACGGCACCTGCAGCAGTTTATTGGCGATACCGGAATAGATGAAATTATACTTACCAGTCATGTGTTTGATCATGATGCCCGGTTACGATCCTTTGAAATTGCCGCTGATGCTTTAAACGCGTTAGAATAGGGGCATCTTAAACAAGCTGTTTGGTTGTATTTATGAGAATTATCATTCGTT
>JBNJGQ010000130.1:0-3860 GCA_051747845.1 Pseudomonadota bacterium | reverse complement strand
AGCAACCACCAATAATTTGCGCTAAGCAGAACGTAAATTAGCACGGCTAGCACCAGGGTGCTGCCAATATAGTGTAGTATCCGACAACGCTTATCGGAATGCTCTTGCAAATAGTAAGGGTAAAACTCTTTAAAACTGGAGTAACTCATTAGCTTTAACCTTCTTGCCTAGGATAAAAGAGCACTTCACCAGGTAATTTTTCAACTTCTATCTGAGCCTGCAGACGGTAACCGCGCTTTTTGAAAAATGCCTGATAATCTGAACGGGTAACATAGACCGCAATACCCTGCGATTCAGGGTCTTCTTCAAATACAGTTTTAGCAGCCTCAACCAATAAATGCCCCACCCCTTGAGATTGATACTGTGGCGCTACGGCAATGAAAGCCAACATATGGTAGGGAACATCCGGCATCGCTTCTTGAATCAGGCGTTCTTTTTCAAGCACCTGCCGGGTACTTAAAAAACCTGCGGTCAGCAGCATACTAATGCGCCAATGCCAGAAACGACCGGGACCAAAACTTTTACCAGGCCGGGTGAGACAGGCGACACCTAGTAGTGTGCCGCCGTCACGGATACCAATAATAGGTTGTCCACTTTCCCAAAACGCATTCAGATCTTCACGAATTGCGGCTCGTAGGCGTTTTTCGTAATCCGGCTTATCGGCACGAAAAATCTTTTGCAACAATTCATCGTCATAGTAAGTCTGGAACAAAAGCGAAGCCGCTAATTTAAGATCTTCTGCAACGAGGTAAACCAGTTCACCCTGAACATGCTCGCTGCTGTTCTCACCTGCTTTATCGATTTCACTTTCTGTTTTTTCGGTTAAGCCTTGCATAACAACCACTGATTAGTTTTTTATAACACCAAGTTAACCATTTTTCGGGATCCTGTCGAGAGCCATTTCTCCGGTACCCGTCAGGGTATCGTCAATGAACACAATAGCTGTGCACTCATCGCGGGTCGTCATACCATCAGCGTGCTTTCTGTGTGTGCGATAATACAAAACCTGATATCGGTGTTGTTCAGTTTTCCAAGAGTCATTAAAATCTGGAGTTCCTAATCGGCTCAATGCTTCATTAACAGAAAGTGAAGGCGGTAATGCTGCAATAGAAGAGCGGTTTCTTTGCTCTGACTGCTGCCCCTCATACTTTTCGTTGTTACCATCGTAACTCGACTCCTTTACAACAACACAGCCAGATAAAGTTAACGAGCTTAGCAGCGCAACAGCCAATAAAGATTTTTTCAGCATGTCTCATGTTCTCCTGATTATTTTATTAAATGAACTTGCTTCAATATGTTTTCAGCAATTCATTTAAAGCAAACATCAGGCCAAATCATAACTCACTGTTTTTAAATAACTTTGCAATCTTCAGGTTTCATTAATTTGCTAATTAATCGTTGTTTTCACTAATTTTAGGCTCACATTCATTAAGCCAACCAGACAAAGAATCCGTGAGGACTTCATGTTGCTCCTTTCCTACCCACTCAAGTCCAACGGCACCACTCTGGTTATCTATCGACAACAATAAGTCGTCATTGTCTACACCTAATCCAATAAACACCGTTTCTGGCTGCTTTAATCGGCGTTTCATTAAAATATGTCCGGTTATATTTGCCAACAGCCGTTCACCATCTTCTTTACTTTGGACCTGCAATAAGTGAACCGGATGTCCCTGATAAGAAAGCGCCAGGTCACCCGCATACCAGCGACTGAATAAGACTTTAAGGCTGTCATGAAAGGTCATTTCCAACGCTTTTTCCAGCTCATCAAAAGTCAGAGGCTTAGCTTGTAGGCACGGTGTCCATTCAACCGTATCGTCATCAATAACCTTTCCATATATTGGACTACCCCACTCCTCTACATACTCCGTATAACGAACAGGAACCTGATTTTGATAGCGCTCCATTAAGGCATCGATAGTTTCTTCTAACGTCTTCATCTAGCACTTACACCTAAGAAAATTTACAATAAGAGCATTGTACTTACGGAGCGACTTAAATGCCAAAGAAGGACGCACTCGATCACTTATCGTTGGGGCAAAGCACGAACTACCCGAGTGAATATGACCCCAAGCAGCTACAACCGGTCCCCCGCTCACTGAACCGTGAACCCATTGGTCTTGTTGGTAAACTGCCTTTTTCCGGTGTCGATTTATGGACTGGCTACGAAATATCCTGGCTGAATTCAAAAGGATTGCCACAAGTCGCTGTCGGTTACTTTGAAGTACCTGCGGAAAGTCCGAATCTCATTGAATCAAAGTCCTTTAAGCTTTACTTAAACAGTTTCAATGACTCTCACTTTGAGTCGTGGGAAACAGTTCAGGTACTTATGGAAAAAGACTTATCTGCATGTGCCGGAGCCGATGTTAGTGTCACCTTAAAACATTTGTCTGAACTCGAAGGTGAGTCCATTACAACTTACCCCGGCCTGTGTATTGATAAGCAAGACATTACAATTTCGCAATACGACTATCAGCCGTCGCTATTGATAACCGAGCGTAATGAAACAGAAGAGAAGCTACACAGTCACCTATTGAAATCTAACTGTCTTATCACTAACCAACCAGACTGGGGTTCCGTTTATATTCATTACCAGGGGCCCAAATTGGATCATGCATCATTATTAGCGTATTTGGTCTCATTCAGGCGTCACAATGAATTCCATGAACAATGCGTTGAGCGTATCTATCAGGACTTAAAAGCGTTGGGGATGAATAAATTAACAGTTTATGCTCGCTATACTCGCCGGGGAGGCCTGGACATAAACCCATTTCGTTCAGACTTCGAACCAGCGCTGCAGATGCAGCGCATGGCCCGACAGTAAAACCTTACGCATTCGGGTGCGGAATTTGTAGCCATTGAAGAAACCGAGCCTGTTGCTCAGCCGTTGGCTCTTCCACAGGTTCAATTTTCGCATCTGTGGCAGGCTTGGCTTTCACGGTCAAGGTTTTTTCATGCAGCTGGTCGCGACGGAAGAACGTCACCGTTATAGACTCTCCAGCCTCATACTCTTCAAACGCCTCGCTGAAGCGACCATCAACAACTTTGTGTCCGTCAAAGGCAACAATCACGTCGCCGGGAGTAAAGCCGGCCTCCCACGCAGGGCTTCCTTTACTAACACGAGTTAGCTCCATGCCGCCGCTAGCATCATTAGCATTCCAGCCCGCCCACACTTTCGGTTCGTCATCTTTCTCATAAACCAGTTCCAAACCAACCCGTTCCAGCATAGCTTCAAACGGAATATCGGCAGGCGTTTCGACATTATTCTGCCACCAGTTTTGCCAGGAGCGGCCTGTCAGTTCTTTTAAAATGGTTAATACATCCGCGGCAGTAAATCCTTCATGGTCAGCATCAAAGCGCTGATAAAGTTCATTATGAACATCGCGGTAACTCACCTCACCCTCGGTTGTCTCCAAAAGCTCACTGTCCAGCATCCAGGAAACTAATGCCCCTTCTGAATAGATATTAACTGAGTCGTTATGAGCCCGATCGCCATATTGGTCTATCCATGCTTCGAATGACGCTTCAGCTACCGACATAACATCACGCCCTGGCTTCGCTTTGTGGCGATCAATACTTGTGGCTACACGCTCAAAGTACTCTGACGGCTCCATAATGCCGGCATGTAACAACAGATGATTCTGGAAGTAACTGGTGGAGCCTTCAGCTATCCAAAATAAGTCGGTGTAGTTTTCTTTCTGATAGTCATAAGGAACTAAACCACTGGGTCGGTATGCTTTTACATTCCAGGTGTGAACAAATTCATGCGATGCCGTCGACATAAAAGACAGGTAGTCATCACGGCTGGCAAAGCTATAACGAGGTCGCTGAATAACCGTGGAGTTCTTGTGCTCCGTTGC
>JBNJGQ010000129.1:0-3907 GCA_051747845.1 Pseudomonadota bacterium | reverse complement strand
GGAAGTTGATAACGTTATTATTTGTGCGGGACAGGTACCGCAGCGTTCTCTGCACGACGCGCTGCAGTCAGCCGGTCAGACAGTCCACCTAATTGGTGGTGCCGATGTCGCTGCAGAACTTGATGCCAAACGCGCCATTCGTCAGGGTACAGAACTGGCGGCGGAGATTTAATGCCAGTCTATGATTTACATTGTCACAGTACGCACTCGGATGGCTCTTTGTCAGTCTCCGAACTTCTGCACAGGGCTTGTGAGCAGGAGGTGGATGTACTGGCAATTACCGATCATGACTGTGTTGATGGTCTGTGCGAGGCGAACAGCCTGATTACTCAGGAGAGCCTGCCGATTAAATTAATTAACGGTGTTGAAATCAGTTGTCGCTGGCACAGTTTTGAGATTCATATTGTCGGGCTTAATATTGATCCTGAAGAAGTGCAGTTGAAAGCGTTGCTAAGTGAGCAGCAGCAACGTCGTTATGATCGTTTTGATGCGATGCTTGAAAAGTTATACCAACGCGGCGTCAGTTTATCGGCAGAGGATTGTCAGGCGGATGGCATGCCAACACGTAAACACATTGCTGATGCCATGGTTCGCAAAGGAACTGTCAGCAAGCCGCAACAGGCCTTTGATCGCTATATTGGTAAAGGTAGCAGCGCCTATGTAAATCCGGAATGGTGCGATATTCCCGAAGCAATAGACGCTATTCATAGCGCCGGTGGCAAGGCCGTTCTGGCGCACCCCCATGGCTATAAAATGTCAAACAAATGGCTGCGTAAACTTTTGATAGAAGGTAAAGAGTGGGGGCTTGATGCAATGGAAGTCAGTTTGTGTCAGCAGTCTCCGGGCCACCGTGATGCACTGGCTAAAATGAGTCAGGAATATGGGCTGTTAGCCTCTCAGGGCTCCGATTTTCACTATCCGGGGAATTGGCGTGAACTGGGCAAAAACCTTTGTCTGCCGGCGGACTGTGTGCCAATATGGGAGCATTGGTCACAGTAGAAGGATTGAGGCGAGGTTATGAGTCAGTTTTTTGAAATTCATCCGGAAAACCCTCAAGCACGTTTGATTCAGCAATCGGTTCAAATTATTCGTAAAAGCGGCGTGGTCGTTTATCCTACCGACTCGGGTTATGCCATTGGCTGCCAAATTGGTGATAAAGCGGCAGCTGATCGCATTTGTCAGATCCGTAAAATTGATAAAGAGCACAATTTCACCCTGGTGTGCCGCGACCTGTCTGAGCTAGCGACTTATGCCAGAGTCGATAACGATGCTTTCCGTCTACTAAAGAATAATACCCCGGGGCCGTACACGTTTATTCTGAAAGGCACTAAAGAAGTTCCTAAACGGCTTTTGAATCCCAAACGGAAAACTATCGGCATACGGGTTCCGACCAACCGTATAGCAATGGCGTTGCTAGAAGAATTGAATGAGCCGTTAATGTCGACCAGCTTGATCCTTGGCGAAGGAGTGTCGGCAGAATCTGACCCGGAAGAAATTAGGGATAAGCTGGAAAAATTGGTGGATTTAATTATTGACGGTGGCCATAAAGGTGAAGAGCCAACTACGGTTGTTGACTTGTCTGAAGGCGCGCCGACCATTCGCCGTGAAGGCTCCGGAGACATAGAACCTTTTGATTTTTAATGACTTGGTAGGCATTTGGATTAATTATGGCTGAACAGCAGTCACTGCCTTTAGGTTTTGTCCGCGGCGAACCGGTTATAGAAAAACCAGAAGACCTCTATATACCACCGGATGCGCTGGAAGTTATTCTGGATACTTTCAGTGGTCCGATGGACTTGCTGCTGTACTTAATCCGTAAGCAAAAACTCGATATTGTTGATATGCCTATTTTGGCCATTACTCGGCAGTACGTCGAGTATGTGGACATGATGCAAGAGCTGAAGCTGGAGCTTGCTGCCGATTATTTGGTGATGGCCGCGATACTTGCGGAAATTAAAAGTCGACTGTTATTACCGAAGCCGCCTCAGGAAGAGGATGAAGAAGACGACCCAAGGGCGGAATTAATCAGGCGCCTTCAAGAGTATGAAGCCATACGTCAGGGTGCTGAATATATTGACCAGCAACCTCAGGTTGGGCGGGACATATTGCTGAGTGAGGTTAATACCAATGCCCGCGAGTGGGTAACATCAACACCTCCGGAAGTTACGTTAGAAGATCTGACCCTTGCCTTTAGTCGGGTATTGCAGCAGGTTGAGCTAAAAGCGCATCACCAGATAAAGCGGGAACAGCTGTCCACGCGGGCACGAATGAGCCAGGTGCTGGAACTATTAAGCAATAAGAAATATGTTTCCTTTAGTCAGTTGTTCACCCGAAAAGAAGGGCGGGCCGGGGCTGTGGTCAGTTTTTTAGCAATTTTAGAACTTGTGAAAGAATCAATGGTAGAATTGTCACAAGTAGAGCCTATGAGTGATATTCGCCTGAGTTTGAGACAGCACAGCCAAGATGAATCCGTTACAGCTTAAACAACTTATCGAAGCGGCCTTGTTTGCGCATCCACAGCCTTTATCGGCTGAGCAACTGCATCAGCTTTTGCTGAATGAAGGGGAAGCGCCACTTACGGCAATAAAACAGCAACTTAAAGAGCTGCAATCGGATTACCGGGAGCGGGGTATTGAGTTAGTAAAAGTGGCTTCTGGTTATCGCTTTCAAACACGAGCTGAGTTAGGGCAGCGGCTAGCCGGACTTTGGCAGGAAAAGCCGCCTCGATACTCAAATGCTTTATTGGAGACTTTGGCTTTAATTGTATACAGGCAGCCAATAACCCGCGGTGAAATTGAACAGATACGTGGCGTGAGTGTCAGTAGCCATATAATGAAAACGTTGCAGGAAAGAGGATGGGTCAAGGTGGTCGGGCACAAAGAAGTGCCGGGACGCCCTCAACTTTATGCCAGCACCAATGAGTTTTTAGATGATTTTAATTTGAGTGACTTATCGGAATTGCCCGATATCGATACACTCAGTGAAGATGATGAACGTACCGCTGAGACAGCGACTAACGAGAGAGATGATTCGTAATGACCGAGAAACTACAAAAGGTTTTAGCCCGTTCTGGACATGGCTCACGCCGCGAAATTGAAGCTAAAATTTCCGCTGGCCGAATTCGTGTGGACGGTAAAGTCGCGCAATTAGGTGAGCGTATAGACGCAGATGCCAAAGTGCGCATTGATGGCCACGAAGTTCAGATTAAACCTGAAGAAGAAGTCATTTGTCGCGTTCTGATTTATCACAAGCCTGAAGGCGAACTGTGCACACGAAAGGACCCGGAAGGGCGACCAACAGTCTATGATCGCTTACCACGAATGAGCGGCGCACGCTGGGTTGCTGTAGGGCGCCTTGACGTGAACACATCTGGTTTGTTGTTGTTTACCACTGACGGTGAGCTAGCTAATCGCCTGATGCACCCCAGCCAGCAGGTTGAAAGGGAATATGCTGTACGTGTGTTCGGTGAAGTCAATGAGGCTATGATGCAACGCCTGAGAAAGGGTGTGCAACTGGAAGATGGCCCGGCACATTTTAATAGCATAAAACCGGCAGGCGGTGACGGCATGAACCGTTGGTTCCATGTGACTTTGAGCGAAGGACGTAATCGTGAAGTTCGTCGCTTGTGGGAGTCTCAGGAAGTGCAGGTGAGCCGCCTTATCCGTGTTCGTTATGGCGATATTCCTCTGGAAGCTGGTTTGCCACAAGGTGGCTGGGCGGAAATGAAGCTTGAACAGGTTAATGCATTAAGGGCACAGGTGAACTTACCCCCAGAGGAGCACTCCTTCCTTGATCCTCGCCATGAAGAATCTAAACAGCGTCGTTTTGCGAAAATACGTAAAGCCACAGCCCGTCATCGGCAGGATAAAAAGCAGAGCAAACGACGGGGTAAGTAAGTGACTATCGG
>JBNJGQ010000128.1:0-3972 GCA_051747845.1 Pseudomonadota bacterium | reverse complement strand
AAGTCACCGGCTTGGTCGCCATATATGTAAAACAAAGCCTGAATGGTTAAATTGTTCGATAAAACGATAAGGACGAAAAGGATGCAGCTTAATAAACTTTTTAAAGCTCTGGCAATCGTTGTACCAATGGCAACTCTGGCCGCTTGTAGCTCAAATCAAGAAACTGATTCAGGTGCAGGCGCAGGTCAAGAGACCAATCAACAAGCTGAGCAAGACTCTGGTGTTCAAACTGGAGCAGCAGATCGCGCCAAAACTATGGAAGAAGAACGTCAGGAAAAAATGGAAGCGTTACGTAAAGAACACATTGTTTACTTCGCTTTCGATAAATCTAACGTTCAATCAGAATACACAGACTTGTTGTCTGCACACGCTGATTACTTAGTTAAGAATCCTTCTGTGAAAGTTGTTATCGAAGGTCACGCCGACGAACGTGGTACGCCTGAGTACAACATTGCACTGGGTGAGCGTCGTGCGAAAGCAGTTGAAAACTACCTGCATAACTTAGGTGTTCAGGATTCTCAAACTTCTACCGTGTCATACGGTGAAGAGAAACCGTTGGTAAACGAATCTAACGAACGCGCTTACGCGAAAAACCGTCGCGCAGTTTTAGTTTACTAATCTAAGAAAAGCGGATAGTACATGAGAAAAACGCTGTTAGCTGTATGTTTGTGTGTGCCTGGGGCAGTTATGGCCCAGGCGCCTGTTTCTGGATTATCTTCTTCAGGAGATGTTGAGCAACGCCTTGAACAAATTGAGCGTATGCTCGAAGCGCGCTCGGATGCTCAGCTACAAATGCTTAACCAACTTGATTCTTTGCAGCAGGATGTTGCTGAATTAAGAGGTATAACGGAAGAGCACGAGTATCGACTGGAGCAACTTCTAGAACGCCAGCGCGAGCTGTATCAGGAAATTGATCGTCGTTTTAGTAATTTGAAACAGAACAATAGTCAGAGTAATGAAGTGACTGGCAACTACGATGATTTAGAACAGGTCCCTACACAAACAGACAGCAGCAGCTATTCTCCAAACCTGAGTGAGAATGACGCTTACGACAAGGCTATTGCATTAGTTCTTGAAGATAAACGTTATGATGATGCGATACCCGCATTTCAGTCCTTTCTTAAAAACTTCCCAAATTCGACCTATGCGGCAAATGCGCATTACTGGCTCGGGCAGTTGTTTTTTGCAAAGCGTGAGTACAGTGAAGCGAAGCAACAGTTTGAGACTGTCGTAAACGATTACCCGGATAGTAATAAGCGCGGAGACTGCTTACTGAAGCTAGGTGCTATAGCTAGTGAACAAGATAAGTCGGCTGATGCTAAGGCTTATTACGAACAAGTGGTCGAAGAATACCCGGATAGTACCGAAGCTAACTTGGCAAAACAGCGCCTTAATTAGTAACAACTGAGCAACATGTGTTCGTGAATTGAGCAGTTGCACGGTTTTTTTCAATTTTCAGTTGCATACGCGCACTATTTCAGTAAACTATGCCGCCGTTGCCAAGCAGAATCGGTAACAAATTTGGCGTTGGGTTGTTAGCTCAGTTGGTAGAGCAGTTGACTTTTAATCAATTGGTCGCAGGTTCGAATCCTGCACAACCCACCACGTCGCCAAATAAAATTATCTATCAGAATATGGGTTGTTAGCTCAGTTGGTAGAGCAGTTGACTTTTAATCAATTGGTCGCAGGTTCGAATCCTGCACAACCCACCACTTCCAATTACTTTGCTACAAGCACCTCTTGAATTCAGCTATAATAGTCCCCACTTGTTAAGCACACTTGGAAAATAAGTCGTAGTATCATGACCGAGATTCAAACGCTGGATACCCTTGATTATACTTTCCCGCCTAAACCTAAACCGTTAAGTGCGGAAGAAAAATCAGAAACCATAAGTCGCATTAAGCAACTGCTGATTGATGAAGACGCAGTATTAGTCGCTCACTATTACACAGACCCCGATATTCAGGCTTTAGCTGAAGAAACGGGTGGTTGTGTGGCGGACTCATTAGAGATGGCTCGATTCGGTCGTGACCATCCTGCGAAGAAGTTGATTGTGGCCGGTGTTCGCTTCATGGGTGAAACGGCGAAAATTTTGACGCCGCAGAAGCAAGTACTTATGCCAACGCTTAAAGCTGAGTGCTCGCTTGATCTTGGTTGCCCTCCTGAAAAGTTTGCAGAGTTCTGCGATCAACATCCGGACCGGACAGTCGTTGTCTATGCCAATACGTCTGCTGCAGTAAAAGCGCGCGCAGACTGGGTAGTAACTTCCAGTATGGCGCTTGAGCTTGTCGACCATCTGGACGCCAAAGGTGAGAAAATACTCTGGGCGCCAGACCGTCACTTAGGTGGTTATATCGCACGCGAAACCGGTGCAGATATGCTGTTGTGGCAAGGTGCTTGTGTGGTGCATGATGAATTCAAGGCAAAGGCATTGGAGGACATGAAAAAGCTCCATCCGGAGGCTGCAGTTCTTGTCCACCCTGAGTCACCGGAAAATATTGTTGCTATGGCAGATGCGGTAGGCTCAACATCGCAGCTCATTAAGGCGAGTCAGGAACTTCCCAACGAAACCTTTATTGTGGCGACGGACAAAGGCATTTTCTATAAAATGCAGCAGCTTCAGCCGCATAAAACCTTCATTGAAGCGCCTACAGCAGGCAACGGTGCAACTTGTCGTAGCTGTGCACATTGTCCCTGGATGGCCATGAATGGGCTAAAAGCAATTGAAGAAGCACTTACCGAGGGCGGTGAGGCTCATGAAATCCATGTCGATGAAGCTTTAGGAAAGAAAGCTATGGTGCCATTGGACCGAATGCTGGAATTTGCGGCAAGCTTAAAATAATTAAGACAGGCTCCTTCGGGAGCCTTTTTTATTTCCTGCTTATACAAGCTATTTATAGTCGCCATAAATGCATTGCCTACCGAAGCACACAACTGCATGCTAATCTAAGTTTATTGAATATTTATTCGGGTGGTATTTGCATGGGGTTTTATGATCCGACTGAAGTTCGGGATAACTGTGGTTTCGGTATTATTGCTAACGTTAATGGCGAAGCCCGGCAAGGTTTGATTTCCACAGCCGTTAAGGCTTTGGATCGCATGCAGCATCGCGGCGGTATCGGTGCCGATGGCAAGACCGGCGACGGTTGTGGTTTGCTCCTGCAAATGCCAGAGCAGTTCTTCCGCCAATTTGCCGAAAAGAAGGGCTGGCAGCTTAGCAAAAAATTTGCTGTTGGCATGGTTTTCTTTAGTCGTGATAACGACAAGCGTGAAACCGCACGCCAACTTATCGAGCAAGAACTCCAGAGAGAGACCTTAGCCGTTACCGGCTGGCGCAAAGTGCCGGTAGATAACCAAGTGCTGGGGGAAGGTGCTAAGTTGTCTGAGCCTGTTATAGAGCAGGTTCTGGTGTCCGCTCCCCCAGGCTGGCGCAAGAAAGACTTAGAAAGACGCCTGTATATGGCGCGTCGGCGTATTGAGAAACTGATACCAAATCAGGAAGAACTCTATATCTCCTCGCTTTCTAGTCTGGTATTGGTTTATAAGGGCTTAATGATGGCTGCGGATTTGCCCGCCTATTATGCGGATTTAGCCGACTCCGATATGAAAACCTCTATCTGTGTATTCCATCAACGCTTCTCAACCAATACTGAGCCGCGCTGGCCTTTAGCTCAACCATTTCGGTTTCTGGCTCATAATGGCGAAATTAATACCATAAGAGGTAATCGGCAATGGGCGCAGGCGCGAGCTTATAAGTTTCAGACCCCCTTACTGCCGGACTTACGGGACGCCAAACCTTTGGTTGGTTTGTCCGGTTCTGACTCTGCTTCGCTGGACAATATGCTGGAGTTGCTGTTAGCCGGCGGTATGGACCTATTCCGGGCTATGCGTTTGCTGATACCGCCCGCCTGGCAAGGCGACGCGACAATGTCTGATGAAATGCGAGCTTTTTATGAGTTTAACTCGCTGCAC
>JBNJGQ010000127.1:0-4019 GCA_051747845.1 Pseudomonadota bacterium | reverse complement strand
TGTGTTTCAGTTCTGTCATAAAAAAAAGTCTGTTGATAAAGTGACCAGTGGCAGTTTTGAGGGCTTCTTTACAAAATATTACACAACAGTAACTTTTCGGAACTTTACTTGAGGTGGTAATGTCTCATTGTGACTTTGAATGGCCTATTCGGGTTTACTACGAAGATACGGATGCAGGTGGTATCGTTTATTATGCTAACTATCTCAAGTTTATTGAAAGGGCACGTACTGAGTGGTTACGATCTTTAGGGATTGAACAGGACACTTGGTTAGCTCACAATATAGCTTTTGTCGTTCGCAAAGTAGAACTCGATTTACGGCTGGCAGCCAAGTTTAATGCCGAATTGAAGGTGACTGTAAAAGTCACGCAAATAAAGAAAGCCTCATTGGTTTTCGAACAAAAAGTTTTGGCGAAGGATGGCAGTGTGCATTGCCAGGCAACAGTTTTAGCAGCCTGTATTGATAATCAGGCAATGCGTGCTGTCGCTATTCCGGAACCGATAATTTCGCGTATTCAGTCAGGGGTTTAGAGCGTGCAAGCAGAGTTATCGTTTATTGATTTATTCATGCAGGCCAGCTTATTGGTTAAGCTGGTCATGGTAATACTATTGGCGATGTCAGTCTGGGGCTGGGTGCTAATTTTTCAACGTAAAAAGGTGCTTAAGCAAGCACGAAACGATGCGCTGAAATTTGAAGATCGCTTTTGGTCAGGTGTGGATCTTGCTCGCCTTTATCAAGAAATTTCGGCCCGTGCGAAAAACGCACGTGGTATGGAGTTATTATTTCACGCAGGGTTTAAAGAGTATGCCCGGCTGCGTAATCACTCAACAACAAATACACAAACAATGCTTGAAGGGGCGTTTCGTGCAATGCGCGTAGCGCACGCAAGAGAAACTGAAAAGCTGGATAATAACCTGGGTATTCTTGCGACCATCGGCTCTATCAGTCCGTATATTGGCCTGTTTGGAACCGTTTGGGGCATTATGAACGCTTTTATCGCTCTAGGTGCCGTACAGCAAGCAACATTAGCTATGGTTGCTCCGGGGATCGCTGAGGCGCTTATCGCTACCGCTATGGGCCTTTTCGCTGCCATACCAGCTGTTATTGCATACAACCGATTTACGACAACCGTTGAGAAAGTTGATAATCAATACATGAACTTTATTGATGAATTTATCTCCATATTGCAACGTCAGTCTTCGGCGCAGGCTGGAAAGAGTAAAGTAGAGGGCGAAACGGTATGATGGTAATGCCGCGCAAGCGTCGTAAGCCGGTTGCGGAAATTAATGTAGTTCCTTATATCGACGTGATGTTGGTTCTGCTGATTATTTTCATGGTAACAGCGCCATTAATTACTCAGGGTGTTAAGGTTGATTTACCAAAAGCAACAGCAGAGCCACTGTCTGAGGAAAGTAAACCGCCTTTAGTCGCGTCAGTTGACGCAGAAGGTCGGTATTACCTCAATCAGGGTGATAGCAAGGACACGCCTATGCAGGCGGACGAGTTAGCAACACTGGTTGCGGCGCATTTACAAGTTGAACCCGATACACCCGTCATGGTGAACGGGGATGGCGCGGTATCGTATAACCAAATTGTGCAACTGATGGTATTACTGCAAAGAGCAGGTGTGCCTTCAGTCGGCTTAATGACAGATTCGTCGGATAATTAGTTGTGGCAAAATCAGATAGTTTAACTTTACCGCTGATATATTCGATTGTGATTCATGCCGTGATAGCCGGTGTGTTGTTGATCAGTTTTGAGTTTACACCATCAACGCCTGAAGCGATGGAAGTGAATCTTGATCAAAGCGAACTCGATATGTCTGAGGAGATTGTCAGCGCAGTTACCGTCGATAAATCGAAAGTACAGCAGCAGGCTGATCAAATTCGTCAGAAAAAAGCAGAGCAAGAAGCCGCTGAGCAACAACGAATAGAAAGGTTGGAGAGGCAAGCTGAGGAAGCTCGTAAAGCTCGTGAGAGAGAAGAGCAGCGAAGACAAGAGATTCAGCGTGAACAAGAGCTGGAAAAACAGGAAGCCGAAAAGGCCAGAAAACAAGCCGAACAAGAGAAAAAAGAGGCAGAACGTTTAGCTCAGGAGCGCGCTAAAGCAGAAGCTGCGGCAAAAGAAGCAGAGCGCCGTAAGCGCGAAGCAGAAGAGGCCGAGCGGCGTGCTGAAGAAGAGCGGCGTAAGCGAGAGGAAGAACGTCGCAAGCGTGAGGAAGCTGAACGTGAAGCAGCAGAGCGCGAAGCTCAGATGCAAAAAGAGATGGAAGAAGAGCGAGCCCGTCGTCAGGCAGCGCGTCGTCAACAAGTGATGAGTGAAGTTGAAAAGTATCAGGCGCTTATCCAGCAGACTATCCAGCGTAACTGGAATGTTGATGACTCGATGCGTGGTAAATCCTGTGAGCTGACTATCAGGGTTGCCCCGAGTGGGTTCGTTAAATCAGTGGACACAGGAAGTGGCGATGCGAACGTGTGTCGCTCTGCTCAGAACGCGGTATTAAAGGCGACAACCTTACCGGTTTCTGAAGATCCAGAAATTTATGAACAAATGAGTACGATTAAACTGACTGTAAAACCGCAGTTGTAACAAGGTGACCGATGAAAAAAATATTACTTAACAGCTTATTACTCTTTGTTGCGTTGACAGCTTTTGCACGCGCAGGGGTATTGGAAATCGTCATCACGGAAGGTATTGATACAGCGCGGCCAATTGCGGTTGTGCCTTTTGAATGGAAAGGTGAGGGGGAAGCCCCAAGTGGACTTACTGATGTTATTGCAGCGGATCTTATGCGTAGCGGTAAGTTTAACCCAATTCCTGCAAGTGCGATGCCGCAGCGTCCTGCCGCAGATGACGACATTGACTACTCTGCATGGGCGAAGATGGGTGTTGAAGCGATTCTGGTCGGTTCGATAGAGCCATACTCTGTTGATCGCTATATGGTCAAGTTTGAAATCATTGATGTTCTCAGAGGCCAAATTACTGGGGGCGATTCGCAAATGTTACGCAATGGCGAGCTGGTTCAGAGTAATGATCATATTCTCGATTCTCGCTCAAGCGTTATTGACGGCGACCAGTTTCGTTCTTATGCTCACCGAATTTCCGACGTGGTTTATGAAGCACTGACGGGTGAGCGCGGCGCCTTTATGACTAAAATCGCTTATGTAACGGTAAACCACGATGATCGTTACCCCTATAAACTGGCGGTAGCGGATTATGACGGCGCGAATGAGAAAATCCTGCTTCGTAGCCCGGAGCCTCTCATGTCACCGTCTTGGTCTCCTGATGGAGACAAGCTTGCGTACGTAAGTTTTGAGAATAAAACGGCGGAAATATTCATGCAGGATATCTACACCACCCGTCGGGAAAAGATAACCTCGTTTCCGGGTATAAATGGGAATCCAGTTTTCTCGCCAGATGGCAAAAAATTAGCTATGGTGTTATCAAAGGACGGTAATCCCGAGCTTTATGTCTTTGATATTAATACGAAGGACTTGCAACGTATTACTCGTAATCGTACGATTGATACAGAGCCTAACTGGACGCCCGATGGTGAATCCTTGGTTTTCACCTCAGAAAGAGGTGGCAGACCGCAATTATATAGCGTAAATTTATCATCAGGCCAGATTCGTAGGTTAACCTTTGAAGGTGAACAGAATTTAGGTGGTACAATGGTACCGTCCGGCGATAATATGGTGTTAGTTAACAGAACACGTGGTAACTACCATATCGCTAAACAAGAATTCCCTCGTGGGAATATGCAAGTTTTAACAAAAACGGCATTAGATGAGTCACCTAGTGTGGCGCCAAATGGCAGCATGGTTATTTACAGTACAACGCATAATAACAAGCAAGTACTGGCATTGGTTTCTATCGATGGACGTTTTAAAGCACGATTACCGGCAACCGATGGTGAAGTGAAGTCACCGGCTTGGTCGCCATATATGTAAAACAAAGCCTGAATGGTTAAATTGTTCGATAAAACGATAAGGACGAAAAGGATGCAGCTTAATAAACTT
>JBNJGQ010000126.1:0-4049 GCA_051747845.1 Pseudomonadota bacterium | reverse complement strand
GCGTCGGAGCAACGGCCGGGGGAGCTGCAAGCGGGTGATGAGGAAACGGTCGATAGCTCCGTCATGCACCCGTTAACCATACGCTCTAATGTGTATGATGATGAAGTTATTATCGATGGCGTAAGCTACGGTTCAACACCATTAGAAGTGATGTTGCCAGGCGGCGAGCACCAAATCGAAGTGCTTAAGTACGGTTACTCTGCTTATGCAGAGAAAATAACGTTAAAAGACGCAACCTCTATCCGTGCTGATTTAGAGAAGTCAGAGTATTCTTTTACTCGTGGCGAGAAAATTCAGGATATTCTGTTTCGTGATGTTCGCGGCCCTGAATTGGTCGTTGTTCCTGCCGGGAAGTTTAAAATGGGTGATTTAGTCGGTAATGGCTTGCCGAATGAACGCCCTGCAGAAACGCGTGAAATTCCAACAGCACTGGGTATTTCAGATACAGAAATAACCGTAGAGCAATTTAGCAACTTTGTTGAAGACACTGCTTACGTAACAGACGCAGAAAAACGAGGCACTTGTGCCAGCCTTAGCAATGGGCGTCCTCAGTTCAGCGACAACCTAAGCTGGAAAAATCCAGGCTTTAAGCAGGCAGACAGTTCGCCTGTTGTTTGTGTGAGCTATAATGATGCTAAAGCTTATGCTGATTGGTTAACTCAGAAAAGCGGTTTTAAATACAGTATTCCAACCGAAGCTGAGTGGGAATACGCGGCCCGTGCCGGTTCTGAAACGGATTTCTGGTGGGGAAATGATGTTGGTTATGGTAAAGCAAATTGCCGTAACTGCGGTACAGATTGGTCAAATACACGTCCTGCTCCGGTAGGAAGCTTTCATCGTAACCCTTGGGGATTATACGATACTGTCGGTAATGTCTGGGAGTGGACTGAGACCGATGACGGTGTGGTAGTGAAGGGCGGCGCCTGGAACTTTACGCCAAGTTTGGCAAGAGTTTCTACAAAAATGGAACTTCCGTCAGATTTTAACTCCAACTACATTGGATTCCGTGTTGTAAGAGCTCAGTAAGTACTTACTGAGCTCTTTGCTGTCACTCTGTTAGCTTATAAGTAGGGATATACCGCTTCATGTTTAAAAAAATTCGCGGCCTTTTTTCAAACGATCTTTCTATTGACCTTGGAACAGCAAATACGCTTATCTACGTCAAGGACGAAGGTATTGTGTTGAACGAGCCGTCTGTTGTTGCAATTCGTCAGGAACGCTCTGGTGGGCCAAAGTCTATTGCCGCCGTTGGTGCAGCAGCAAAGCAAATGCTAGGCCGTACGCCAGGCAATATTCGCGCTATCCGTCCGATGAAAGATGGTGTCATCGCAGACTTTTATGTGTGCGAGAAAATGCTCCAGTTTTTCATTAAGCAGGTGCACGATAGCCATTACTTCCGCCCAAGCCCGCGAGTTTTAGTTTGTGTTCCTTGTGGTTCAACTCAGGTTGAACGTCGTGCCATTCGTGAATCAGCCCTGGGTGCTGGCGCGCGTGAGGTTTATCTGATTGACGAACCAATGGCTGCGGCTATTGGTGCAGGCTTGCCAGTATCAGAAGCGACCGGTTCAATGGTTGTTGATATCGGTGGTGGTACAACTGAAGTTGCTATCATTTCATTAAATGGCGTGGTCTATTCATCATCGGTACGTATTGGCGGTGATAAATTTGACGAAGCTATTATTAGTTATGTTCGTCGTAATTTTGGTGCCTTGATAGGTGATGCAACAGCAGAGCGCATTAAACATTCAATTGGCTCAGCCTTCCCGGGTGAAGAATTGAAAGAAATTGAAGTTCGAGGTCGTAACCTGGCCGAAGGGGTTCCACGCTCATTCACGTTAAACAGCAATGAAATACTGGAAGCTTTGCAAGAGCCACTAATGGGTATTGTGAGTGCGGTTATGGTAGCACTTGAACAGTCTCCGCCTGAACTTGCGTCAGATATTTCTGAGCGCGGCATGGTTCTGACCGGTGGTGGTGCCTTACTGAAAGACCTTGATCGCCTGCTGGTTGAAGAAACCGGTATTCCGGTCATTATTGCTGATGACCCGCTCACCTGTGTTGCACGAGGTGGCGGTAAAGCCTTAGAAATGATTGATATGCATGGTGGTGATTTATTCAGTTATGAGTAATTCATGAAAACTCTGTTTGCCCGAGGTCCATCCTTACTTTCCAGGCTAGTGCTCGCACTAGCCTGTTCGTTTCTACTGATTTTTATTGATCATCGCTTACAAGCGATGAAGCCTGTCCGTCTATTTCTCAATTCGTTAGTGGCTCCGGTGCAGTATCTGGCTATTTTGCCTGAGCAAATACTCGATGGCTTGTCGGAGTCGGTGAAGACAACCTCTCAGTTAAGTGACGAAAACAAACGGCTTAAACGGGCAATTCTTGAGTTGCAGGGCGAACAACAGCAGCTTCGCTTTCTCCAAAATGAAAATAAACGACTGCGAGAGTTGCTGGGGTCCGATGCACGAGATTCAGTTCGTCGCATGGTAGCCGAAGTTATTGCTGTTGCGTCAGAGCCGTTTTCACAACAGCTGGTTATCAATAAAGGTACACTGAGTGGTGTCTATGAAGGGCAGCCAGTGCTCGACAGCAATGGTATTATTGGCCAGGTGCAGGATGTCGGCGGAAATACCGCCCGTGTTTTATTGTTGTCTGACCAAAGTCATGCCATCTCTTTGCGTTCTGAGCGCAACGACATTCGGGTATTGGCACAGGGAACAGGTGATATCGGCCGGCTGGAACTTATGTTTATCCCACACAGCAGTGATTTACAAAAAGGTGACTTGCTAATGTCCTCAGGGCTGGGTGGTGTATTCCCTGAAGGCTATCCAGTCGCGCGAATCAGCAGTATTGTTAGAGACGAATCATTGCCTTTTGCAACGGTATTTGCTGACCCTGTCAGCGCCCTAGACCGCGTTCGTAATGTGCTTTTGCTATGGCCTAGTGAAGGTGAGCAGCAGCCGATTTTTGATGAGGACGAGGAATGATAGTAGTTAAGCCCGGATTTATCACCTTGCTGGTTACTTACATCATTGCGTTAACGCTTATGGTGATGCCGATGCCTGCCGCATTTGACACCTTCCGTCCGGACTGGCCTACCCTGGTGATGTTGTATTGGATAATTGCTCTGCCACATCGGGTTAATATGGGCACAGCGCTGGCTCTTGGTGTGTTAAGTGACATTTTATTAGGCTCTATTGTCGGTGTTCACGCGCTAGGCATGGTGGTGGTTACTTATTTTGCGGCTCGTCATTTTCAGCGTATTCGAAACTTTGCCTTAATTCAGCAGGCGCTCGTCATTGCTTTACTCATATTTATTAAACGCTTTGTGGTCTTTGAGGCTAATGTATTTTTGCACGACGCTGAATTTACATTGTCCTATTTCTGGCCTGTACTAACATCGGCTGTATTCTGGCTTTGGGTTTTCCCATTATTACGAAAAGTTCGTCGTCAGTTTGGAGTAGTTTGATGCGACTTTTGCTTGCCTCGTCATCGCCAAGGCGCAGAGAGCTACTGACCTTACTGCACAGACCCTTCGACTGCTGTGTTCCTGAAATTGAAGAGCGCCGTGGTGAGAGTGAATCCGCCATGGACTATGTGACCCGGTTAGCTGAAGAGAAAGCTCAGGCTGTAGCGAAAAGGCAAAACGAAGCCTGTCTGGTTATAGGCTCTGATACCTTAATCAGTTTTCAGGGGCAGGTTATGGAGAAACCTGAAAACTACGAGCATTTCAGTCAAATGATGAAACAACTGTCAGGGCAGACGCACCAGGTCTTAACTTCTGTGAGTGTCTGCAGTTGGAATGGAAGTAGAATTCAGGGACAGGAAACCGCTGTGGTGGCCACTCAGGTTGAGTTTGCGGCGCTTACCAATGAAGAAATAGAAGCATACTGGGAAACCGGAGAGCCCCACGATAAAGCAGCTGGTTATGGTATTCAGGGCTATGGCGGTAAGTTTGTAAAGCGCATTGATGGTAGCTACTTTGCGGTTGTTGGCTTACCTTTATATGAAACGGAGCAACTATTGCGGATGTTCGAAATGGCAGG
>JBNJGQ010000125.1:0-4052 GCA_051747845.1 Pseudomonadota bacterium | reverse complement strand
AAGGGAGATGTCATTTGAAGTTGTTCTCAGCACTGTACGATAAAGTATTATCCTGGGCACAACACCCCAGAGCGAATATCATTCTCGGTTTATTAAGTTTTGCTGAGTCCGTTATTTTTCCAATCCCTCCCGATGTCATGCTGGCGCCAATGGCCATGACTCAACCTAAAAAAGCCTGGAGATTGGCCTTTTTAACCACAGTCACCTCGGTAGCAGGGGGGATTTTAGGGTACTTCCTCGGATATTGGGCTTATGAGTCATTGGTAGTGCCAGCGGTGGAAGCACTGGGTTATCAAGACAAACTCTTGACTGTACAGGGTTGGTTTGCAGACTGGGGAGTTTGGATAGTATTTATTGCTGGATTTTCACCTATTCCTTATAAATTATTTACGGTAACTGCAGGTGTCATGCAGATAGCTTTTTTCCCCTTCGTTATTGCATCAGCTATTAGTCGCGGAATGCGTTTTTACCTCGTGGCCTGGTTGTTACGTACCGGCGGTCCGGAAATGGGTGTAAAACTTCGTGAATATGTTGACCGTATTGGCTGGACACTGGTAATACTGGTTATTATTGGGTACGTAATAGCGCAATTGGTATAATGATGTTTCTACCGTCCGGGGCAATCAAGCAATCGATATTATTGATTTTTGCCATTACTCTGCTTCAGGCCTGCAGCGGACGATCAGCACCTGCGCCGGTCGATGAACTTTATACCGGAAAGACCTACCGTGATTTTGAGCCCAACTCATTAAGCGATAAAGAATACGAAGTTCAACGCGGCGAAACCCTCTATTCAATTGCCTTCAGAGCCAATATGGATGTTCAGGATATTGCTCAGATTAATAATTTACAAAAACCTTACACTATTTATCCGGGACAAAAGTTGAGTTTGGTAAGTAAACCACAATACGGCGCCACCTCATCCAGAAAGGCACAGCGAACGGCTAGTGCGAAACAGAATAAAAAAACCTCAAATAACGCACAAAATAATATAAAAACGCCCGTTGCTAATACTGAACAGAAAGAGTATGGTCAAAAAACGAGCACAAAAAAAACAGTTGCAAAACAAACCGATAAGAGCCGCAAGAGTCAGCCTAGGCAGCAGATAAAAAGGCCTGAAGTTACTCTGCCCAGCAATGACAAAATTAGTTGGCGCTGGCCTTCATCAGGTAAAGTCCTAGCTGATTTTTCGCTGCAGGAGCAAGGTAATAAAGGTATTGATTTTGCAGGTGAGCGCGGTGACTCGGTTAATGCTGCAGCAGCTGGAAAAGTCGTTTATGTCGGAAATGCATTACGCGGATTTGGTAATTTAATCATACTGAAACATAACGATGATTTTATTACTGCATACGCCCACAACGATAAAATTCTCGTAAAGGAACAGGAATGGGTGGACGTAGGTGAGACAATTGCCCGAATGGGAGATTCAGGCAGTCCGCGAGTGAAGTTACATTTTGAAGTTCGTTTCCGTGGTAAGTCGGTTAATCCGAGGCATTACTTACCAAAATCTCGCTAGTAATGTGGGAATAATAATAACAAGATAGGGAAGTCGACGTGTGTTGTAACACGGTGTTCAGTATAACAGGAGCTTGTTATGAGCCGCATAAAGGAAGAATCAGTCGACAACGCAGAAGTTAATGACGAAGTTAACGAAGAAGAAACGTTAGTTGATAACGCAGACAGCTCTGCAGAAGAGCTGGAAGAAGCGTTATTATCGTCATCAACCACTTATCAAAAGAAAATGGACGCAACGCAGCTTTATTTAGGAGAAATAGGATTTTCTCCTTTATTGACGGCTGAAGAGGAAGTCTTTTATTCCCGCCGAGCCTTAAAAGGCGACAAGGCAGCTCGTCGCCGAATGATCGAAAGTAATTTACGGTTAGTGGTTAAAATAGCCCGTCGTTACTCCAACCGAGGATTGCCTCTTCTGGATTTGGTTGAAGAAGGTAATCTGGGTCTTATCAGGGCAGTCGAAAAGTTCGATCCTGAACGTGGTTTTCGCTTTTCAACTTATGCCACATGGTGGATACGACAAACTATTGAGCGCGCTATTATGAATCAGACGCGGACGATCCGTTTGCCGATTCATGTCGTCAAAGAGCTGAATGTGTACCTCCGCGCTGCACGGGAGCTTGCGCATAAACTGGATCACGAACCAACGGCTGAAGATATAGCAGAAAGCCTGGATAAACCTGTCGGTGACATTACCAAAATGCTGCGTTTGAATGAACGAATAAGTTCAGTTGATACACCTATTGGTGGCGATAACGACAAAGCATTGCTAGACATATTAACCGATGATTCCGACACGGGCCCGGAAGGCATTCTTCAGGATGAAAACCTGAAAATTAACATTACCGAGTGGCTGCAGTCTTTAAATCCTAAGCAAAGGGAAGTACTTGCACGTCGTTTCGGGCTTATGGGTTATGAGCCGTCAACTCTGGAAGACGTTGGCCATGAAATAGGGCTGACACGCGAACGGGTTAGGCAGATACAGGTTGAAGCTTTGCGAAAACTGAGGGACTCCCTTAAGCAGCAAGGGTTAACACTTGATTCGCTGTTTAGCCCGGAATAGAAGCTATTAGAAGAAAAAGCTCAACCTCAGGTTGAGCTTTTTTGTTTCTGCTGCCATTGGTAAAGGATATCCAATGCCTGCCTTGGAGTTAAGTCATTTAAGTCGAGCTGTTCTAACTCGCTAAGCAAAGGATTCTGCTCTTCAGTTGGCAAGGGGAGTTCCATTGCTTTTTGTTGGGGCACTTTTGACACGCCATGATGAGTGTGCTCGAGCTCTGTTAGCTTTTGTTTTGCGCTTCTTATGACATTATCGGGAACCCCGGCTAACTTCGCGACTTGCAAGCCAAAACTTTGGCTCGCAGCTCCCGGACTGACTTTATGCAAGAACGCTATGGTGTCGCCATGCTCTTTTGCATCAACATGCACGTTGATAGTTGCCGGTAGCTCTTCGGCAAGCTCCGTCAACTCAAAATAATGTGTCGCAAATAAGGTGAGACATTTAAGCTGTCGGGAGAGGTAGTCCGCACAGGACCAGGCCAGGGATAAACCATCGTAAGTCGAGGTGCCACGACCTATTTCATCCATAAGAACCAGGCTTTTTGCGGTAGCGTTATGCAAGATATTAGCGGTCTCTGTCATTTCTACCATAAAAGTTGAGCGGCCTGAGGCCAGATCGTCGGAAGCCCCAATGCGCGTGAAAATACGATCGATATCTCCAATAACTGCCTTATCTGCAGGCACATAGCAGCCCATGTGAGCCAGAATTACAATAAGTGCTGCCTGCCTCATATAAGTCGACTTACCGCCCATGTTTGGGCCTGTAATCATTAGCATTCGTTGTTCGGGTGTCAGAGACATCGGGTTAGCGATAAAAGGCTCGTCACTTAGCTGCTCAATAACAGGATGACGGGCAGCTTCCAGCTCAATTAAGCTACTGTCTTTTCTAAGTTGAGGTCGGCAGTAGTGGTAGTTATCCGCTAACTTTGCAAAGCAACAAAGAGCATCAAGTTGCGCGAGACCAGAGGCGCTTTTTTGTAAGGCATTGACCTGTGGCAGCAGATGTTCGAAAAGCTGCTCGTAGAGCCATTTCTCTCTGGCCAGTGAGCGCGCCTGCGCGTTAAGTACTTTATCTTCGTGCTCTTTTAGCTCGGGAATAATATAACGCTCAGTATTTTTGAGCGTCTGACGGCGCTGATAATCGTCTGGTACGGACTCTGATGATTGCCTGCTGACTTCAATAAAGTAGCCGTGAACTTTGTTGTATCCAACTTTTAGTGTGGCAATGCCGCTTCTTTCCCGTTCGCGCTGCTCTAACTGCTTAAGGTAGTCGGTAGCGCCGGTGGCGAGATCTCGTAATTCATCCAGTTCTTTATCGTAGCCTTTTGCAATTACCCCGCCGTCACGAATCAATAGAGGGGGTTGTTCAATTACGGCTCTGGTCAGCAAATCGACAACTTCCGGAAAGGGTTGGATGTTGTGCTTCAAGTAGCTTAAAGCGTTATGAGACAAGTCGTCGCGGATTTCGGGTACCTGCGCCA
>JBNJGQ010000124.1:0-4067 GCA_051747845.1 Pseudomonadota bacterium | reverse complement strand
GTCGCTGGCGGCCATCACAAACTGTTTTTGGTCGTTGTCGGCCAAAAACACACTGCAACTGTCGGTTTCTAAGGCTTCGCGCACCTGCCCCACCATGGTGCTTAACGCCATGCTGAAATCAGGTGCTTTGTTTACGCCCTCTACTATCCTTTGCAGTGTGACCAGCATCATGTTTATCGTTTGCGCCTGTGCTGACGCCCTCCCGAAGCACGAAATGGCATAGCGTGTGAGGCAAACTCTTTCATCACCCGACGGTAAACATCGCGTTTGAAGGATACGACCTGCCGCACCGGGTACCAATAACTGACCCAGCGCCAGCCATCAAATTCAGGATGACCTGAATGTAAAACATCTACGTCTTCTTCACGACATTTTAGTCGCAACAAAAACCACTTTTGCTTTTGTCCAACACACATGGGCCGTTGTTCACGTCGAATTAAGCGCTTTGGTAAGCGATAACGCAACCATTGACGGCTGGTGTACAGAATTTCAACCTGCTCTGGCTTTAACCCGACCTCTTCGTAGAGTTCGCGGTACATTGCCTGCTCAGGGGTCTCGCCTTCGTGAATTCCGCCTTGCGGAAACTGCCAGCTCTGCTGGTTGATTCGACGAGCCCAAAATACCTGCCCATGCCCGTTACAGATGACGATTCCTACGTTTGCCCGGAATCCTTCTGCATCTATCACGCGAGCATCCTCAATTATTCTCTGTTACAGTGGATTCTTCCATAAAGCCCGGTTGCGGGCAAATGCTGATTCACTATTTACGAAGAATTAAGTCATGACCCACAAGCCACAACGTCCTCAATCCATTGATGAACTGTTTCAGCGCGCCGCCGCTTTAGCCGGCCGGTCGTTTGCTGAACTGGCTGCAGAAACCGGATTACAGGTACCTAAAGATTTACGCCGGGACAAGGGCTGGGTTGGACAGCTACTGGAGCTGCAGCTGGGCGCCACCGCAGGCTCTAAGCCTACACAGGACTTCCCCGAACTGGGCGTTGAGCTCAAAACTCTGCCGGTAACCCCCGAGGGCGATCCCTTAGAAACCACCTTTGTGTGTACGGCTCCGCTGGTGAATATTCAAGGGGTCCAATGGGCCACTTCAAACGTACGAAATAAATTACAACAGGTGTTGTGGCTGCCCATTGATGGCCGTCGCGAAGTACCTTTGGCGGAGCGCGTGGTGGGCAGTGCCTTTTTATGGATACCCAGCGCCGAAGAAGAAGCCCTGTTGCGCAACGACTGGGAAGAGCATATGGACCGCATTGCGCTGGGCCAGGTTGAGAGTATTACCGCACGCCAGGGTGAAGCCATGCAAATTCGCCCTAAAGCGGCAGACGGTTCAGCGCTTACCGAGGCTATTGGCCCTGAGGGGACTATAATTGAAGTACGCCCACGGGGCTTTTATTTGAAAAAAGATTTCACCCGCAGAATATTGCAGCGGATGTTTGCGTAAAGGAGGAACTATGCAATTTGATGTCAGCCCTCAGGCTCGACGCAACGCCCTGACCTTTTGTGGGTTAGCGGTATTGCTGTTTGCGCTGCTGGTGTTTCTGCATCTTATTCGTGACGATATTCCTATTGGCCTTTCTGTGGTTCTGGGTGCGGCGTCCGGCATACTTATGCTGCTGGGTATCGGTAAACTGATAGAGCCACCGGTGTCGCTGATCATAACCCCCGAGGGCATTCGCTATTTGCACCGCCGCGGTCAGTGGGAGATTCGCTGGGAAAACATTATTCGCTATGACGTACCGCGGGTGAACCGGGTTATGGAATTAGAAGACGCCCCTTTTATTGGCTTTCGGCTTTATCACGTAGAGGAAGTTCTGGACGACATTTCACCACGTTTAGCCTCTGCCCTGTTGTTTGAACAACGTCAGTTGCTGACCATGGCGCTGCGACATCAGGCACCTGACCGGGAAGACTATACCCCGTACTTTGATATTCCGGACAGCTACACCAGCCCCAATGGCAAGGTTTATAAAGGGCTTATAGGTGTGTTTGGTAAACGCATGGAGCAAATGCGGGAGTTACTTGGCTACGACTTATACGTAAGTTCTGCGGCGCTCGACCGAGACATTTACGACTTTAAAGCGCATTTGCAGAAGTTACAGGCAAGCCGAAACGGTGATACGGATGCGTAATTACGGGAAATTAACGTCCTGAATGGCTTCCAGCATGGGCTTTTGAAAATAATAGCCTTGCATTAGGGTAATTCCGCTGTCGCGCAGGTATTTGTATTCGTTCTCGGTTTCAATACCCTCGGCGATAAGCTGAATGCCCAGCTCTTCGCCAATTTTTTGAATAGAACGAACCAGGGTTTGCTTCACTTTGTTTTCGTTAACGTCACGAATGAGCTTCATATCAATTTTCAGAATGTCGGGCTGAAAGTCCGCTAACAAGTTGAGTCCGGCATAACCGGCACCAAAGTCGTCAATAGCCGTTTTAAAGCCTTCTTTACGGTAAGCTTCAAACACTTCTACCAGAAACTGCTGACTGACCACTTGCTCCTGCTCTGTTACCTCAAAAATGATGTTGTTGCGGTTAAAGTTGGTTCTTTTCGCCGTTTCTAAGGTTTTTGCCAGGCAGGTTTCAGGCTCATAAATGGCATTAGGCATAAAGTTAATGCTTAAGTTACCCGGCAAATTAATGCGTGAAGCTGTTTCAATCGCTTTCACCCGGCAGCTTTGATCAAAGGTGTATTTATTGTCTTCAGTCACCTGCCCCATTATCCGGCCTGCGCCTTCACCGTTTTCGCCCCGCACTAAAGCTTCGTAGGCAAACACCGTTTTACTGGAGATGTCTACAATGGGCTGAAACGCCATTTTAATGCCAAACCCAAGAGGTTTCCGGCAGTTACAGGTTGGGCAAGCAGACATAGACTATCCTCAAAGAAGTTGTATAGCTCATACTCGATTAAAGTATCAGGTTTGAGAAAAAACGTAAAAACTGTGACTATCGATCAATAAAAATTGCGTTTTTATCAGAATACTGTATTAAGCATTCAACAGTTATTACAAGGTAGCACAATGACAACAATTGGCTGGCAAGAGTGGGGAGTACTTCCTGAACTCCATATTAACCCAATTCATATGAAAGTTGATACTGGCGCGAAAACTTCGTGTTTGCACGCATTTAAATTAGAGCCTTTTGAGCGCGACGGAGAAGAGTGGCTGCGCATTTATATGCACCCCGAGCAAGATTCCCTGCGCGAACAAATTTGCGAAGCACCCGTATTTGATAAACGTGAAGTAACCGACTCCGGTGGTCATACCGAGACCCGTTATGTGATCCGGACACGTTTACAACTGGGTACATTTGACGAGCTGGTGGAACTGACGTTAACTAACAGGGACACTATGAAGTTTCGGATGTTATTAGGCCGACAAGCCATGCGTGGACATTTCATCGTCGACCCGCAGGCCTCTCACTTATTAGGAGAACAACAATGAGAATTGCGATTTTATCGCGTAACTCGGCGCTTTATTCAACGCGCCGCTTGGTGGAAGCCGCTGAACAGCGTGGCCACGAGGTTGATGTACTTAACCCATTGAGATGTTACATGGACATCAACGCGCGCGAATCGTCGATTCACAAACACGGGAAAGAGTTGCCCGTTTACGACTGCGTGATTCCCCGTATTGGTGCGTCCGTCACTTTTTACGGTACGGCGGTTTTGCGCCAGTTTGAAATGATAGGCAGCTACCCGTTGAATGAGTCTGTGGCCATTTCCCGTAGCCGCGATAAGCTGCGCTCGCTGCAGCTTTTATCACGTAAGGGTATTGGCCTGCCAACCACAGGCTTTGCCAGTCAGCCGCAGGACATTCCGGACTTAATTGATATGGTCGGCGGTGCGCCGCTGGTCATCAAGTTGCTGGAAGGTACTCAGGGTATTGGTGTGGTACTGGCCGAAACTCGTCAGGCGGCGGAGAGCGTGATTGAAGCCTTTATGGGTCTGCAGTCTCACTTTATGGTGCAGGAATACATTAAAGAAGCCGGTGGAGCTGACATTCGCTGTTTGGTTATTGGTGACAAAGTGATTGCGGCTATGAAGCGTCAGGCGAAAGC
>JBNJGQ010000123.1:0-4070 GCA_051747845.1 Pseudomonadota bacterium | reverse complement strand
GCGAAAGGTTTGGCCTGGATTAAAGTGAATGACCGCAGCGCAGGGCGTGAAGGGTTGCAGTCGCCTATTCTTAAGTTCCTGCCGGATGAAGTTATTGAGCCATTACTAGAGCGCACTGATGCGCAAACGGGCGATGTTCTGTTCTTTGGCGCCGATAAAGCGAACGTTGTTGCTGAAGCTCTGGGCGCTTTACGTCTGAAGTTAGGTAAAGACTTTGAGCTTGTCAGTAATGAGTGGAAACCGCTATGGGTTGTTGACTTCCCAATGTTCGAAGTTGCGGACGATGGCAGCTTGGCCGCGTTACACCACCCATTCACCGCGCCGGTCAATGTGACCCCGGAAGAATTAAAAGCCAACCCGGCAGCCGCTATTTCAAATGCCTACGACATGGTGTTGAACGGTGTTGAGTTAGGTGGTGGTTCGGTTCGTATCCACGAAAACGCCATGCAGCAAGCTGTGTTTGAAGTTTTGGGCATTGAAAAAGACGAAGCGCAGGAAAAATTTGGTTTCCTGCTGGAGGCGTTAAAGTATGGTACGCCGCCGCATGCGGGCTTAGCTTTTGGTTTAGACCGACTGGTTATGTTGATGGTTGGTGCAAGCTCTATTCGTGACGTTATCGCCTTTCCGAAAACAACTACTGCAGCCTGTGTTCTGACCGACGCTCCGGGTGCAGCGAATCCAGCAGCATTGCAAGAGCTGGGTGTAAAAAGTATTGTGAAGGAAGACGAGTAATCAACAGAGGTGACATATGGCTGGTCATTCCAAATGGTCTAATATTAAGCACCGAAAAGCCGCGCAAGACGCCAAGCGCGGCAAAATTTTTACTAAATTAATACGTGAAATTACGGTTTCCGCTCGTGAAGGGGGCGGAGATCCTGAAACCAACCCTCGCTTACGTGCAGCTATCGATAAAGCCTTATCCAATAACATGAAGCGCGACACCATAGATACCGCAGTAAAGCGCGGCTCTGGTGATCTTGAAGGCGATAATCTTGATGAGCTGACCTATGAAGGGTATGGCCCTAATGGTGTCGCTGTATTGCTGGAATGCATGACAGATAACCGAAACCGGACGGTCTCCGATGTTCGTCATGGATTCACTAAATTTGGAGGCAATTTGGGCACAGATGGCTCGGTTGCTTACTTATTTAATAAAAAAGGCGTTATTAGCTACCCGGCAGAGGTTACTGAGGAGCAGCTCATGGAGCCCGCCCTTGAAGCTGGTGCAGAAGATCTTATTACATACGAGGGAAGCGGTATTGATGTCATGACCTCACCGGAAAACTTCGGCTCCGTAAAAGACGCTCTGGATGAAAAAGGTTTAGAAGCCAGTAATGCCGAAGTGACTCAGGTACCCGATACTCGAGTTGACTTGGATGAAGAGTCTGCAAGAACCTTCTTAAAATTACTGGATGCACTGGAAGACCTGGATGACGTCCAGAGTGTCTATCATAACGCCGATATCTCAGATGAGATCATCGCTCGGCTGGACGATTAAGTGGCCATTATTCTGGGTATTGACCCGGGTTCCAGGTTAACGGGTTATGGTGTTATTGAACAGCGCGGTAGGCAGCTAAGCTATTTAGGTAGCGGTTGTATAAGAGTAATTGGAACCCGCGCTGAGCCGCTGACATTAGCCGAAAAACTTCGCCGTATACACGACAGTGTCAGTGAGTTAATCACTCAGTTTAAACCTGACGAGTTCGCAATAGAGCAGGTGTTTATGGCGAAGAACCCGGACTCGGCACTAAAGCTTGGACAGGCCAGAGGCGCGGCGATAGTGGCTGCGGCTTGTGCTGAGCTGTCCGTAGCGGAGTACTCTGCCCGTCAAATTAAACAGTCGGTCGTGGGGAACGGTGGTGCCGAGAAGTCTCAGGTGCAGCACATGGTGATGGCATTACTGGATTTGCAGAGGTGTCCGCAGGAAGATGCGGCGGATGCGTTAGCGGTAGCCTTATGCCATGCTCACAGCTCTCAAAACTTGATAAAAATGGCAGGTGCGGCGCGCAAAACCGTGCGTGGACGCCTGCGTTAACGGAGTACAAAAGTGATAGGTCATATTCAGGGCGTTCTTACCAGTAAACAACCACCTGAGGTCGTGCTCGATGTCCAGGGCGTTGGTTACGAAATTCAATTGCCAATGACGTGTTTTTATCAACTGCCCGCAGTAGGTGAGACGATTAAACTCATTACGCACTTTGTGGTGCGGGAAGATGCCCAGTTACTCTATGGCTTTATTTCCTCTTCCGAACGTTCACTGTTTCGATTACTGATAAAGACTCAGGGCGTCGGTCCAAAGCTGGCATTAGCTATTTTATCGGGTATGTCAGCAGATGAGTTCGTTATTGCGGTCAACCACAATGACGTCAGCCGGCTGGTGAAACTGCCCGGTGTGGGCAAGAAAACCGCCGAGCGCCTGGTCATTGAAATGCGTGACCGCCTTAAGGACTGGCAGCCAACGACGCCATTTACTGACAGCGCTCCGATTGATAATCAAGGGACGGACGCCAGGGAGCACCCGGCAGATGCACGCGCAGATGCGGTGAGCGCTTTACAAGCTCTTGGCTATAAAGAAAATCAAGCTGAAAAAGCCTTACAAAAGGTGTACTCTGCAGAACATAATAGCGAGACCTTGATTCGACTGGCGCTAAAACAGCTGTCGTAAGGAAACCCAATGATTGAAGCCGATCAAATACCCACTCAACGCCTCATCGAGCCCGATGTACAAGGTGAAGATGAAGCCGTTGATCGTGCCATCCGACCGAAAGCTTTGGCAGACTATACCGGTCAGAAGCATGTGGTTGAGCAAATGGGAATTTTTATTGAGGCTGCGCGTAAACGCCAGGAAGCTCTTGATCATCTCTTAATATTTGGTCCTCCAGGGTTGGGTAAAACCACACTCGCTAACATTGTCGCTAACGAGTTAGATGTCAGCATTAAAACAACGTCGGGGCCTGTTCTTGAAAAAGCCGGAGACTTGGCTGCTCTATTGACAAACCTGGAAGCCCACGATGTTTTGTTCATTGATGAAATTCATCGACTGAGCCCGGTTGTTGAAGAAATCTTGTATCCTGCGATGGAAGATTACCAGTTAGACATCATGATAGGCGAAGGTCCGGCTGCTCGCTCTATCAAGTTGGATTTACCACCTTTCACGTTAATTGGCGCGACAACTAGGGCGGGTGCGTTAACTTCTCCGCTAAGGGACCGCTTCGGTATTGTTCAGCGCCTTGAGTTTTACGATGTTAACGAATTGACTGACATCGTCTCGCGCTCAGCTCACTTTATGAATGTCCGAATGTTAGACGGTGGAGCAAGGGAAATAGCGCGTCGCTCCAGAGGCACACCACGTATCGCCAATCGCCTTTTGCGCCGAGTACGGGACTACGCCGAAGTCAGAGGTAATGGTGATGTTGATGAAGCCACAGCAAATGCAGCTTTGACCATGGTGGACGTTGACCAGGCTGGCTTTGATTATATGGACCGGAAGTTGTTATTAGCCATTATGGAAAAATTTATGGGCGGACCGGTAGGGTTAGATAATCTGGCGGCGGCAATAGGTGAAGAGAAAGATACGATTGAAGATGTGCTTGAACCTTACCTGATTCAACAAGGCTTTTTACAACGAACACCTCGCGGCCGGATAGCTACGCCACGCGCTTATCAGCATTTTGGGTTAAAGCCTGAGAAATAAAAAAAGCCCGCACAATGTGCGGGCAAACAGAACAACAAGAAGGAAGTTAAATCCAGGGAACTATTACTCAATAAACAATCTCAGAAAAAGTGACAACCAATCTCTTCGTCCTTGATATGCTAAGTATTATAAGGTTAATCTGATTCTGATCAAACAAGAAAAATTAGATGTTCGAATTAAAAAAACTAATCTGATATTGGTTTTTGTTGAGTAAAAAAAGCGCAACATATTTATAACAACAAAATAAAATCGATAAAAAACAACAGGTTGTTATTTTTGTGTTTCAGTTCTGTCATAAAAAAAAGTCTGTTGATAAAGTGACCAGTGGCAGTTTTGAGGGCTTCTTTACAAAATATTACACAACAGTAACTTTTCG
>JBNJGQ010000122.1:0-4137 GCA_051747845.1 Pseudomonadota bacterium | reverse complement strand
CAAATTAGGCGACGGGGTACTGGCATTTTTTCCTGTGCCATAGACAAAATCATAGCGCGTTGGGTAAAGCTGTAATTGGATAATTGCGGAATGTGACGCGAAGAAAAATACAAAGCCATAGTCAGTCTTTCGTGTGAATTTTGTTAATTGGGTTGCATTATAACACGGGAAAAGGTTATAAACTTGCGCTTCTGAAGAGAACAGAATTTAAGGACAGCTGTTATGGTCAAAAAAGTCGTTATTCCAGTAGCCGGGCTCGGAACTCGGATGTTACCCGCTACCAAAGCCATTCCGAAAGAAATGCTCCCCTTAGTGGACCGCCCTTTGATTCAATATATTGTTGAAGAGTGCGCAGCAGCAGGGCTGACGGATGTTATTTTAGTGACTCACTCAAGTAAAAACTCCATAGAAAATCACTTTGATACCAGTTTTGAACTGGAAACGACTTTAGAACAGCGAGTAAAACGTCAGCTACTGGCTGAGGTGAAAGCTATTTGTCCTGAGAAAACCACCATTATGCATGTCCGTCAGGGTGTTGCTAAGGGGCTGGGACATGCGGTTCTTTGTGCTCGTCCTTTAATTGGGGATGAGCCTTTTGCAGTTGTTCTGCCCGATGTTTTGGTTGATGAAGCCAGCTGTAAACTGAATAAAGACAACCTGGCAGAAATGGTTAAAAACTTTGAAAAAAGTGGTCATTCGCAGGTGATGGTTGAAAAGGTACCGCAACAGGATGTCAGTAATTATGGTATTGCAGACATAAACGGTGCCGACCTTAAGCCGGGGGAGCAGGCGGAAATTACTCAGTTAGTTGAGAAGCCGCCGGTTAAAGAGGCGCCGTCTGATCTTGCTGTTGTCGGTCGTTATGTTTTCTCGGCTGACTTATGGCCGCTGCTTGAAAAAACACCTGTTGGTGCCGGTAATGAAATTCAGTTAACCGATGCTATGGCAATGTTGCTTGAAAAGCAGCCGGTAAATGCTTACTACATGAAGGGCAAAAGTCA
This sequence comes from Pseudomonadota bacterium, assembly GCA_051747845.1. GTDB lineage: Bacteria > Pseudomonadota > Gammaproteobacteria > Enterobacterales > Alteromonadaceae > Idiomarina. The sequence goes on along the minus strand of JBNJGQ010000122.1, from coordinate 3,136 downwards.
TGATTGTGGTAATAAGCTTGGCTATGCTCAGGCATTTGTTGAGCATGCGCTACGCCACCCTGACCTGGGTGACGATATGAAAGCCTATATAAAATCTTTGAAATAACAGCCTCAGCGGGGCTGGTGCTTGAGTATCAGTTCCGCTAACGTTTTTGCACAGGGCCCGGTCTGTTCCGCTTTGGGCAGCACCATATACAAACTGCCTTTGCGTGAACTGCTTCCTTCAATTTCAATGCGACTTAGTCTGCCTGAACCCAGATCTTCCTGAGCCACATAAGGTGGTAGCCAACAAAAACCAAGGCCGTTACGTATAAGTCTTAATGCCTCATCGAAATGACTGACGGTCCAACGCTGTTCAGCTTTCAACCAGCCTTCATCTTCGACCGGATTACTGCCCGTATCCTGAATAACAATTTGTAAATGCTGAGACAACTCATTTTGATCAATAGGCTGCGGCAAGTCAGCTAAAGGATGGTCAGGGTGACAGACGAGGTCCATACTGTATTGACTGATGGGTTCACCAATAAAGCCGCGGGGTAAATGGTGGGTGATCACGATATCGGCGGTCTGTTCCTGAATTTGCTCGACAGTGCCGGTTAAGACTGTGTCGTTAATGAGAAGACGACTGCCACGACTTACTTGCTGAAATTCGTTAAGAACAGGAATGAGCTGACTGCGGTCAAAAACCATTTCCAGAGCAAGCTTCACTTCGGGCTCCCAGCCTTGTTCCAGGTTATCAGCAAGCTGTTCTATCTCTTCTGTAAGGTTAGTTAGCTGACGGGAACGCCTCAGTAAAACCTCTCCAGCCGCTGTTAAGTGAGCTTTTCTGCCTTTGACCTCAAGCAATTGAACACCAACCACTTGTTGCAGCTTTGCTACTGCGTGGTTCAGTGATGACTGGCTTTTGTTCAAGGCTTCAGCGGCATGTGCATAACCGCCATAGTCAACGACCGCTTGCAATATACGCCATTGTTCAATGGTCGACTTGGGTCGATAAACACTCATTTAGATTCTACTCCGGTGGGCGTTAAACTCGGGCAGTAATTACCGCCCGAATCGGTGCTTGGTAACCTTCAATAGTCATATTCGTGTCATTTGGATCAAGAAAGTCTGCTAAAGATTCTCCTGTCATCCACTGTGTTCGTCTTTGTTCCTCTAGAGATGTGGTGTTGTGATCAACGATGGCTATATCTTTAAAGCCGAGTCGTTCTAACCAAACGGTCAGCGCCCGGGCACTTGGCAGGAACCAAACATTCCGCATTTGTGCGTAGCGCTCACCGGGCATCATCACGGTTGTTTCGTCACCCTCGACGACAATGGTTTCTAATACCAGTTGGCCGCCGGGACGAATTAATGCTTTTAGTTGCTGCAAAAAGTCGATTGGCGAACGGCGGTGGTAAAGTACTCCCATGCTAAAAACGGTGTCGAAGCTTTTTAGCTCAGGCATTTGTTCAATGCCAACCGGGAAAAAATGTGCGCGTTGTTGCAAAGTTAAAGGCATCAGTTGGCGAATTGCCCGAAATTGCATAAGAAAGAGCTCTCCGGGGTCAACGCCCCAGACTGCTTCCGCGCCTGCTTCAAGCATGCGCCACAAGTGATAACCACTGCCACAACCGACATCCAGTACCTGACGACCGTTTAAGTTGTCTAAATGAGGTGCAACACGCTGCCACTTCCAGTCTGAACGCCATTCGGTGTCAATAAAAACACCAAATAAGTTGAAAGGGCCTTTGCGCCAAGGCTGAAGTTGCTGGAGCAGACCGGTTAAGCGGGCCCGGTCAGCATCGGATGCTTCGCTCGAAAGACCAACCTGCACGGTATCTGATAGCTCAATATGTTCGGTAGTTAACTCGGGAAGTTGCTGCAAAACGCGTTGCCAACGTTTTAAGTTGCCATGCGGGTTATTTTTAAAAGCGGTCAGCTGTGGCGCTAAGGTATCCAGCCACTGAGCGTGTGGGCTTTGCAGAAGTGCACTGAGCTCCTTGCTAAAATCTACCATAGTATTCCTTATTTAACCGCGAGCATTGCTGCAAAATTAAAGCACTGGAACCAGACGGTACTGTGGCGAAAACCGGCATCCTGAAAGCGTTGCTGATGGTCTTCTAAAGTATCGACCTTCATGACGTTTTCGATAGCTGCACGTTTCTGGCTGATTTCCAGTTCACTATAACCATTAGCGCGCTTAAAATTGTGGTGCAAATCGACAAGTACATCATTCATATTAGCATCGCTGTGGCGCACTTTTTCTGCCAATAACAGCGCACCACCATTGTTCATGCCGTCAAAGATACGTTGAATAATTTCACTTCTTTTCTCTTGCGGAATGAACTGTAGAGTAAAGTTCAATACAACCACCGAAGCATTTTCAATTTTTGTATCAGCTAAATCCTGACAGTACAGCTCTGCAGGAACTTCGCTTTTATAACCTTCTAAATGCAGTTTTGCGCGCTCTATCATTGGTTGGGAGTTATCTATGCCGATAATTCGACAGTTATCTGTGTGTTCACAACCTTTACGCATAGCGAGCGTGGCAGCGCCAAGAGAACACCCCAAGTCGTACAAGTTAGAGCTAGGCTGAACGTAACGATTCACCAATTGAGGCAGAGTTTGTAATATACTTGAGTAGCCCGGTACTGAACGGTTTATCATGTCCGGAAAGACTTCCACGACTTGTTGATCGAAGCAAAAGTCGGAAATGCTGGGTAAAGGTTTTGCAAATATCGTGTCGTGTTGCGTCATAAAGCTACTTTTATTCAATAAATGGCTCAGATTTATTGGTATTTTACCGATAAATGGCACAGACGCACAGGCAATATTGGACTAAAATTCGGCCATTAGTCCGAGAGGAGAATACATTGAACCGAGTTTTGGCTATCGTCAGTGCCTTTTTGGCGGTTTCTGCAGTGACACTATCAAGCGTTTATGCCAACCAGCCTGAGGGCTGGCTGGAAAACCACAAAGAGATTCGTGTCGGAGTACCTGATCAGCTCGCGCCTTTGGTGTCGATTAAAAATGGCAAGCCCGAAGGTCTGGATGTCGATTTGCTGACTAAATTTACTCGTGAGTTCTCAGCAAATATTGTTTGGAAGCCTTGTGGAGCATGGCAGCAATGTTTGAACGCAATCAAAAACAAAGA
>JBNJGQ010000121.1:0-4171 GCA_051747845.1 Pseudomonadota bacterium | reverse complement strand
CGACAACGAAGTACAGCCTGGCATGCAGTTCCGTGCCAGCACGGATCAAGGCGAACAGTCTGTCGTTATCGTTGAAGTAAAAGACGACGAAGTGACTGTAGACGGTAATCACCCACTAGCCGGTGTTAACCTGAACTTTGACGTAGAAGTGCTTGAAGTTCGTGATGCGACTGAGCAAGAACTTGAGCACGGTCACGTGCATACTGAAGGCGAAGATCACTAAGCTGAGCTTTTTGATTTCGATAAAAAAACCCGGCTAATTTGCCGGGTTTCTCTTTTTTAAGCTGCACTCAAGCTGCAATAACACAGCGCTCTAAATCTAATAGTTTTTGTTTTCTTTCAAGCCCTGCAGCAAAGCCTCGCAAGGACCCATCCTGACCGATAACCCGATGACACGGGATAACAATAATAAGCGGATTTTTAGCAATAGCACTGGCTACGGCGCGCGTCGCTGTGGGCTGGTTAAGCTTATTCGCTACCTGCTGGTAACTCAAAGTCTTGCCGGCGGGAATGTCTCGCAGTACCGATAAAACTCGCTGCTGGAACTCGGTTACCTGCGGCTTTAGCGGCAAATCGAATGAATGCTCTGAATCTCTGAAGTAAGACTGAATTTGGCTGGCCGCCGCTTCAAGTAGCCAGTCTTCAGGACAATACTGAAAACGCTTCATATCCGGACAATGTTTTTGTCCTTCGTAATACAACCCCAGAATGTGTTGCTTATCGGCAACCGCAAACATTTTACCTAACGGCGTTGAAAACTCAGAGTAATACATACAATCCTCGGCAATGGTAAGTACTGCGCGCATAAAAAAACGCGTTAACTGACTATAGAAAAGGACTATAGCAGTTAACGCGTTTTCTGCACAATTTTTAGCCGGTTAAATTAATCAGCTTTTGGACGCATGTGCGGGAACAAAAGTACGTCACGAATAGAAGCAGAGTCGGTTAGCAACATGACCAGACGGTCAATACCTATACCCTCACCCGCTGTTGGTGGCATACCGTGCTCCAGTGCGGTAACGTAGTCTTCATCGTAAAACATCGCTTCGTCATCACCCGCTTCTTTCTGTTCAACCTGTTCACGGAAGCGTTCAGCCTGGTCTTCTGCATCATTTAACTCAGAGAAACCATTAGCCAGTTCACGTCCGCCGGCAAAAAACTCAAAGCGGTCCGTGACAAACGGGTTGTCGTCGTTACGACGTGCAAGCGGTGAGACTTCTGCCGGATACGCAGTAATAAAGGTTGGCTGAATTAAGCGATGTTCTGCAACCGTCTCAAATATTTCAATTTGGATTTTACCCAAACCCCATGAAGGCTTAACGTTAACACCCACCTGTTCAGCAATTTCTGTCGCGCTGTTCAGATCGTTCAACTGTTCTACCTTCAATTCCGGCATATATTTGAGAATAGCCTCTAATACCGTCATGCGCTCAAACGGCTTGCCGAAGTCGTAATCCACACCCTGACTGGTAAATTGAGCTGAACCCAGCACGGCTTCCGCCGCTCCGCGTAACATTTGCTCGGTTAAGTCCATCAGGTCGTGATAATCGGCATAACCCCAGTAGAACTCTAACATTGTGAATTCTGGGTTATGACGTGTCGATAAACCTTCGTTCCGGAAGTTGCGGTTAATTTCAAAAACTTTTTCAAAACCACCAACCACAAGACGCTTCAGATAAAGCTCCGGAGCAATACGTAAAAACAGCTCCATATCCAACGCATTATGATGCGTGCTGAAAGGACGCGCTGCCGCACCACCAGGAATTGCCTGCATCATAGGCGTTTCCACTTCCAGGAACTGACGTTCGCTTAAAAAGCGACGAATGTAATCAATAACTTTAGAACGAACCACGAAAGTGCTGCGTGACTCGTCATTAGTAATAAGGTCTAAGTAACGTTGGCGGTAACGCGTTTCCTGATCAGCTAAACCATGAAACTTGTCCGGCAATGGGCGTAATGCTTTAGTCAGCAGGCGTATGTCGTCTACCTGAACACTCAACTCTCCGGTGCCGGTAATGAACAACGTACCTGACGCGCCAATAATGTCGCCTAAGTCCCACTTTTTAAATTCAGTGTTGTAATAACCTTCCGGCAGGTTATCGCGGGCAACATAGAGCTGAATTTTCCCGCTCATATCCTGAATGGTGGCAAAGCTCGCTTTTCCCATAATACGACGAGTCATCATACGCCCGGCAACTTTGACACGAATGCCCTTTTCCGCCAGCTCTTCTTTGCTAACTTCATCGTATTCGGCATGTAAGTCGGCCGCTAACGAATCCCGACGGAAATCGTTCGGGAATGCGATACCCTTATCGCGAAGCGCCGACAGTTTCGCCTTTCGTTGCGCGATCTGTTCGTTTACGTCTACTTCGGGTGCTTGCGATTTATCAGTCATTATCGATTTTCCTCTGTCGGGATACTTAAATTAAACTTACAGCCCGCTTTTTAAGCTGGCTTCAATAAATGGGTCTAAAGCGCCGTCTAGCACGGCTTGCGTATTGCGGTTTTCAACGCCGGTACGTAAGTCTTTTATACGTGCATCATCTAAAACATATGAACGAATTTGGCTGCCCCAGCCAATGTCTGCTTTCGAATCTTCCAGTGCCTGCTTCTCTTCGTTCTGCTTCTGTAACTCAAACTCATACAATTTTGCCTTTAGCTGCTTCATTGCTGAGTCGCGGTTCTTATGCTGCGAACGGTCACTTTGACATTGTACAACAATGCCTGTCGGTTCGTGTGTTAAGCGAACCGCAGAATCGGTCCGGTTAACGTGCTGACCACCTGCGCCAGAAGCACGGTAGGTGTCAACTCGTAAATCTGACGGATCAATTTCAATGTCGATATCGTCGTCGACTTCCGGATAAACGAATACCGATGCAAAAGATGTATGCCGACGATTGCCTGAGTCAAAAGGTGACTTACGAACCAGGCGATGAACACCAGTTTCGGTTCTCAGCCAGCCGTAAGCGTACTCTCCGGCTACACGCACCGTCGCTGATTTTATTCCTGCAACATCACCTTCTGACAGTTCGGTAATTTCCGCTTTAAAGTCATGCGCTTCAGCCCAGCGCAAGTACATGCGTAACAGCATATTCGCCCAGTCCTGAGCCTCGGTTCCGCCAGAGCCTGATTGAATATCCAGGTAACAGTCGGCAGAATCATTGTCTTTTGAGAACATCCGGCGAAATTCTAAGTTTTCAAGCTGCTTTACTAAGCCTGATAATTCTTCCTGAGCTTCGTTAAAGGTATCTTCATCATCGGCCTCGACAGCCAAATCAACCAGGCCTTCTACATCATCCAGACCTTGCTGAAGCTTATCCAGAGTTTCGACTACTTGCTCTAATGCGGCACGCTCTTTACCTAACGCCTGCGCTTTTGGTGGATCATCCCAGACATCGGGTTGTTCCATTTCACGGGTAACTTCTTCCAGACGCTCTAACTTAGCATCGTAGTCAAAGATACCCCCTAAGCGCATTGCTACGCTCACGCATATCTTTAATGTTGTTGTAGGTTGCGTTGGTCTCAAACATGCGACTACCTAATTCTGTTTATTTTAAAGGGGCGTAGTTTAACGTATTGCGCGGATTTGCTCCACCAACAACTGGACGTTTGTGCGCCCGCGGAAGTGATTAAGTTGTGGCTTGTATAAAAGTTCAACAAGCGTAGCTTGCCTCGCTGGCCATTGTTGTGTATCCACGTTAAAAGCGATGCCGTCTAACAACTCCCCCTGCGGATGACGCACCACCAATTTTAGGTGGCGTTCGCCAACAATGCGTTGATCAACCAGCTCGAACTGCCCGTCAAACATGGGCTCCGGGAACTGTTGCCCCCAGGGACCTGCATTTTGTAGAGTATTCACACTGTCGAGTGACAGTTGCGGTACAGTCAACTCACCATCCGACCAGAATACCCGCTGTTTTTGTTCTTCCGATAACCATTCAGATGCGACTTGTTCAGCCAATTCGGAAAACCGCGTTAAGTTTATTTTTTTCAGCGTTAAACCCGCAGCCATAGCGTGCCCGCCAAAACGTTCCATAATGCCAGGCTCCAGACTATGAATACGCTCCAGTAAGTCACGCATATGCAGGCCACTGACCGAACGTGCTGAACCTTTAAGTAAGCTGTCATCTTCGTTAGCCAGTGCAATAACCGGACGGTTCACCTGCTCTTT
>JBNJGQ010000120.1:0-4227 GCA_051747845.1 Pseudomonadota bacterium | reverse complement strand
TTGTTTTACTTCTGTCTGAAATCCATGTTTTTCCATTTGACCGGCTTCCGCCATAGTATATTTCTCCTGCTGTTATTACCTATGCCAATAACAATGGGGGCGCAGGAGATATTTTCAAGTCATCGGGAAAATTGTTTTCGACCGCTAAAGGCGTGCCCCAAAGTGGTTTGATCGACATAGCCCAACTCACCACCGACGGGCACGCCGTGAGCTATTCGGGTGGTATTGATATTCTGTTGGGCAGCAATATCGGCAATATAGTGCGCGGTAGCATCACCTTCGACCGTCGGATTCGTTGCCAGAACAATCTCTTCAACCGGTTCATTTTGCAACTGCCGCTCAAGTTCATCCAGACCAATGTCCGCCGGACCAATGCCGTCCAGCGGTGACAAATGCCCCATCAGCACAAAGTAACGCCCCTGAAACTGGGAGGTTTGCTCAATGGCTAAGACATCGGCAGGAGTTTCAACAACACACAGCACACCGTTCTCACGCCGCATCGGATTGCTGCAGATTCGACACAGCGGCTCTTCAGTTAAGGTCCGGCAACACTCGCAGTGTCCCACTTTTTCAACAGCGGACTGCAAAGATTCGGCAAGCCTGGAGGCTCCGCCGCGATCGCGCTCGAGCAAATGAAACGCCATACGTTGCGCTGACTTCTGGCCAACACCTGGTAGGCGTTTTAAATTATCAACAAGCTGATCAATTGCCGGACTAATACTCATTAACTTACCCTAGCTCTTAGAACGGCATCTTAAAACCCGGCGGCAAACCCATACCGCCTGTAATTTCTGACATTCGCTCTTTGCTGGTTTCTTCAACACGGCGCACAGCGTCGTTGGTCGCAGCTGCAATCAAGTCTTCCAGCATTTCCTGGTCGTCTTCCATCAGGCTTGGATCAATATTGACACGTTTGACATTGTGGTTGCCGAGCATCGTCACTTTTACTAACCCTGCACCGGCTTCGCCAGTGACTTCCATATTAGCCACTTCTTCCTGGGCTTTTTGCATGCGCTCCTGCATTTGTTGCGCCTGCTTCATCATGTTACCCATTCCACCTTTAAACATAATTATTTCCTCGTTTAAGCTTAATAAAATTAACGCGCCTGAATTGATGAGTCATCAACCTGCGCTTGAAATCTTTGCTGTAATTCCTGTACACCCGTGTCCGCCCGCAGTATTTCGCAAGCACGCTGGTGCCGGTACTGGTCTATATGCTGCTGCACCATAAGAGGCGTCGGCTGACTCGGAACGCCAATATCAAACTGCACCCGTGCAGCTGGCCCTAACAGTCCAGTTAATGACTCTCTGACGGCTTCACTGGTTGAATCGTTCAATAAACTCTTCTGCTCTTCTGCAACGAGAATGAGCCAGTCGTCGTCGCCAACCTTTTTTAACTCCGAGTTCAGCAGTACCTGACGCGCTAAACCGGAAATGTCCATGCCGGCGATCATCGCACTCCATTTATCAATTTCTGCGGCTTCTCGGATATCGTCATTTAACTCGGGGAATTGGTAGTCTCTGGCTGGTACAGATTCAGTCACTGGTTCTTGTGGCGTTTCGGACTCAGGCTCTGGGGCCGTTGTTCTCTCTTCAGTAACGGCCGGAGTCGCTACCGATTCACTACTGTTGTCTGGCTTTTTTTTTTCCGCAAGCTGCTCACGAACACGCAAAAGATCGGAAACGCCGGAGTCTTTTTGTTGTGTTTCCGCTGGCTCAGAATAAGTAAAGTCCGCTTCCGGTTGGTGTTCGGGTTCTGCTTGATGTTCAGGCTCTGTCTGGTACTGGGGCTCATGCTCCGGCGGCATCGGTTCTGCTGGTTCGGGCTCTAACTCTGGTTCCGGCATTGACTCAGGCATAGCCTCGGCTGCGGGCTCGTTCACTTCGGTGCTGGCCAGGTTGGAATGAGGAACATCGGTATGCGCGGCGGCACTCAGCTCGCTGCTATCGTTATAGCCTTCGTTTTCTGCAGGACGAAAGCACAGCATTCTCAACAGTGTCATTTCCAGACCGCTGCGCGCGTCAATAGCATAGGCTTGCTCACGACGCCCTTCCAGAACAATACGGTAAAACACCTGAATTAACTCAGCTGGCATGCGCCGTAATAGCGGCTTTAGTACATCGCTATTCTCAAAGGAGTTTGCTGCACTTGGTACTTGCTGCACCAAAGCCAATTGATGCAGTAAACTCTGCAGCTCAACCAGCACGGAACTCAAGTCCGGCACCATAGATACCATAGCGTCAACACGCTGCATTACACTTTCAGCTTCACCATCAAGAACACAGTCCAGTAAAGCCGCAATGTCAGCAACCGGTACATTACCCAGCATGCGCCTGACACTATCAATACTCACTGCGCCGTTGCCCTGAGCAATGGCTTGATCGGTTAAACTCAAAGCATCACGCATACTGCCACGAGCGGAGCGGGCTAATAATGGGAGCGCATCAGCGTCCGCCTGAACCTGCTCCTGCCCCAACACGTAATTAAGTTGCTGTGAAATGTCGTCGTTCGACAGCGCTTTTAAGTTAAACTGCAGACAGCGTGACAAAATGGTCACGGGAAGTTTTTGTGGATCTGTTGTCGCCAATAGGAATTTTACGTGTTCCGGTGGCTCTTCCAGCGTTTTAAGCAACGCGTTAAAACTGTGCCGCGACAACATGTGGACTTCGTCAATCAGGTAAACTTTATAGCGTCCGCGGGTTGGACGATACTGAACGTTATCCAGTAATTCGCGGGTATCTTCAACTTTCGTTCTTGACGCCGCGTCTATTTCGAGCAAATCGACAAAACGGCCCTGCTCTATTTCAAGACAGGCACTGCATTGTCCGCACGGAGTCGAAGTAATACCTTCCTCGCAATTAAGTGCCTTAGCTAATATACGCGCAATGGTTGTTTTACCGACACCCCGTGTCCCGGTAAACAAGTAGGCATGGTGCAACCTTTGCTTATCCAGCGCATGTTCAAGCGGTTTCAAAACATGTTGTTGACCAACAACTTCCGCAAACTGGGAAGGTCGCCATTTTCTTGCCAGTACCTGATAGCTCATAGGGGAGATTCTTAACTCTGTCTCGTTAAAACTGACATAAGGTATAGCACGCAACGCCTGCCTGCTGCAATTTATCTTCACCACCTAACTCAGGTAATGAGACCACAAAAGCGGCTTCCTCTACTTCGGCGCCGGTTGCTTTAATCAGCTTGTGAGCTGCGACTACGGTTCCGCCCGTTGCAAGCAAGTCATCGACAATTAAGACGCGATCGTTTGCGGCCAATGCGTTCTCGTGCATTTGCAGTTCGTCAGAACCATACTCTAAATCGTAACTTTGGCTTACAACCTTGCCCGGCAGTTTACCAGGCTTACGCAAAAGTGTGACACCACAGCCCATTGCATAAGCTAAGGCAGAACCAAAAATAAAGCCACGTGCTTCAATTGCCGCTATTTGAGTGACTCCCTTCTGCTTGTATCTCTGCTTTAAGGTGTTAATTGTCAGTTCAAAAGCCACTGGGTTTTGCAACAATGGAGTGATATCACGAAAAATAATACCCGGCTTAGGGTAATCAGGAATTGCTCCTATTGAGTCCCGAATACCTTGTACAGTTAACTCCATGTCTTTGCTCTCTCTACTAAGCAACAAAACGCACCGCCCAGGTCTTCAGAGTATCGAGCAGGAATTCCTCATGCAGAGGCTTTGCAAGACACTGCGTTGCTCCGGCTTTTAGCGCTTTTGGCTCTATTTCTACCATGTCCTGAGTTGACATGAATAATAAAGGACTGTGGTAGTAAGCCTCTAATTCACGTAAGTTCTTTAATAGTGACAAACCATCCATTACCGGCATTTTATGGTCCAGTAAGATCATATCAAAATACTTTTGTTTCGCCTTACTTAAACCATCCAGGCCGTCGCGGGCTCTCGTTACCTCGAAGCCAAGCGGTTCTATCATCGTACAAATGGATTGAAGGGTTTTGTCTTTATCCTCGACAACGAGCAAAGAGACTGACATAAATGTCGCTTACCTGATAGTTAGTGAGGAGCTGATTAAGCGGAAAAAACCTGTGCCAAGCGTAAAATCAATGGCAAACAGCCAGCAATTAGAAATAAAACCACGGCTATAAGCAAAAAGCCTTTGCCTGCGGGTTCTTTAAATGATTCTGATGACATAACTTTTACCTCTCGATGAAATCGGTGCTGATCATACTCGATCCTCAGCAACGATAAAAGTTGAATTCA
>JBNJGQ010000119.1:0-4310 GCA_051747845.1 Pseudomonadota bacterium | reverse complement strand
TAAAATCCGTAAGGAACAAAAGGCTCAGAAACAAGAGTAAACAGGAGTAAGTAGCATGAACATTCAGTCAGTGCGCCGTTGGTTTAGCCGTGCAAGCGATTTAGCAAACGAGTTTTATAATGCGCCCTATCGCTCAGCTATTGCCCGCGCAAAGCGCGATGAAGACGACTTGTTCATGCTACTGGTTTTTTCTGAAATGATGGGCGTGCCGAATCCGGCCGCCTATTATACGCTGGAGCTACAACCGTTAATGTTGGAACGCTTCCACGAGTGGCATCAACGCATGGGGATGGAACACTCACCTCTTGATCACTTCCGTTGCTGCTAATTTTATAACCCGACCAGACACAGGGTTCATTTCTCATGTTGTTAAGCGATAAAAAAGTTTTGTTGATTGGCGGTAAAGGTGGCGTTGGTAAAACAACGGTTTCTTCTGCATTGGCGGTGCTGGCAGCCCGTCATGGCAAAAGAGTTTTGCTGGTCTCAACCGATCCCGCACACAGTCTGGCTGATGTTTTTGATCAGAGAATCGGTGACCACAAAACGGTCGTACGCGAAAATTTAACGGCGTTAGAAATTGATCCTGACCACGAAGTAAAAGCTCATATCGATCGTGTCAGTTCACAAATGAAGCGCTTTACTAATCCGGATCTTTTCCCTGAAATTGAACGCCAGATGCGCTTAACCCAGCAGTCTCCGGGAGCACAGGAAGCTGCTTTGCTGGAGAGAATTTGTGCCGTTATTGATGAGGCAGAAAAAGATTACGATTTACTCATTTTCGACACAGCCCCAACCGGGCATACATTACGCTTGCTAACGCTACCCGAAGCCATGGCAGCCTGGACCCAGGGCATGCTGCGTTCACAAAAGCGCTCTGAAAACTTAGACTCGGTATTGGATCATTTATCCCCTAAAGCAGGTAAAGACATTAACAACCCCATGGCCGACCCGAAAGATAACGCCAGCGACGGTATGACTGATCGCACCCGTGCTATTACCGAGCAATTACTAAATCGACAGCGCTTATTTCAGCGGACTCGTCGGTTACTACAAGACAAAAACTACACTTCAATTTTCTTTGTTTTAACTCCCGAGCGGCTACCCATTCAGGAAACGGATCGGGCGTTGCAGTCTCTCACCGCAGAAAAGCTACCTGTTGGCGGCGTTATCATTAACCGCATTCTGCCTGAACAAGCTGACGGAAGCTTTCTTGCAAAACGACGCACACAAGAAAAATCCTATTTAGAAGACATAGCAAAGCGTTTTAACAGCTGGCCAAACTACTCTCTTTATTTATTAGAGGAAGACATTCAGGGAGTCGCAGCTCTGGAAGCGTTTGCTGATAACCTCGAGCAAGCAGGTTTTTCTTCCTAACTGCCACTTTTTTGTCATCGCTTTCTCTTATAATACGTATACAGTGTCATCATTGATACCAAGGAGAGCACTATGCGCGCAGTAGGATACAAAGAATCACTTCCTGTAGAAGACTCAAACTCATTACTGGACATTACGGTTGATGAGCCAAAGCCGGAATCAAACGACTTACTCGTCAAGGTAAAAGCTATTGCTGTTAACCCTGTCGATACAAAGATTCGAATGCGAATGGCGCCAGAATCCGGTCATAAAATTATTGGCTGGGATGCTGTTGGAGAGGTTGTATCAATGGGTGATAAGGTTTCCGGTTTTAAACCAAGAGACCGGGTCTGGTACGCAGGTGACTTAACCCGCCCAGGTTGTAATGCTCAAATGCAGGTCGTTGATTACCGAATTGCCGGTAAAGCGCCTGAAAACCTTGACGACTGTCAGGCAGCGGCCCTGCCCTTAACCAGTATTACCGCCTGGGAAGTACTTTTCGACCGTTTGCAAATTGATAAACCCTCTGCTCACGAAAAAAGAACTCTACTAGTCATCGGTGGCGCAGGGGGCGTTGGCTCCATTTTAATTCAACTGGCAGCTCAGTTGACCAATGCGACTGTTATTGCCACAGCGTCACGCGCAGAATCTCAGCAATGGGTGAAAGCCTTAGGCGCAGACCATGTTATTAATCATTATGACGATTTAGCCGAACAAATTGAAGCGACGGGCTCAGGTCCCGTAACGGACGTTGCCTGCCTGACGCATAGCGAGCAATACTTCGCTCAGTGCATGAAATTTATGGCGCCTCAAGGCCGCTTTTGCTTAATAGATGACCCTGCTGAAAGTATTGATATTACGTTAATGAAGCAGAAAAGCATCAGCCTACACTGGGAGTTTATGTTTACCCGGTCTATGTTCAATACTGACGACATGATAAAGCAACAGGCGTTACTTAATCGTATTTCGGAAATGGTTGAGAAAGGACAGATACGCTCAACACTTGGTAAATCCTTTGGCGAGATGAATGCGGAGAACCTTCGTAAAGCACACAAAGCTATTGAGAGTCAGAAAACCATAGGAAAAATTGCTTTAACTGTCGCCGAATAGTTTTACAAACATACATGAATGTATGTATAATTCAGGAATGCTAATAAATTTATAGGCCAGAGGTAGGTTTAATGAACACGCGTTTTAGGTTTGCCCCCATTTTAGCAACGGGTATTTTATTAACAGGATCTTTGGCCGCTTGCAGTGACCAACAGCAACAACAGCAAGGCCAACAGCAAGCGGCTCAAGTAGAGGTGTATACAGTGACACCTGAATCGGTAAATCTAAGCGTTGATTTACCAGGTCGAACTGCGGCCTACCGCGTAGCGCAAGTCCGCCCCCAGGTTAGCGGTGTCTTGCTTAAGCGAACCTTCGAAGAAGGTACTTTTGTCGAAAAAGGACAACAGCTCTATCAAATTGATCCCGCCGTTTATGAAGCCGAACTTGCCAGCGCAGAAGCTGAGGTGGAAAGCGCTAAGGCTGTCTTACGTAGCTCTGAATTACGTTATAAGCGCTTTCAGGAGTTATTAGACGAAAACGCCGTTAGCAGAGATGAATTTGATAGCGCAGAAGCGACTTTCGCTCAGAATAAAGCCGCAGTTTCTTTAGCGGAGGCTCAGTTAAAGAATGCCCGTATTAATTTTGAATACACAAAAGTGAACGCCCCTATTAGTGGCATTATCGGTCGTTCAAACTTTACTGAAGGCGCTTTGTTAACAGCTTCACAGGCTGATCCTCTGGTTACCATTAACCAACTTGACCCTATCTACGTCGATATTAATCAGTCCAGTAAGCAGTTTATGAAATTACAGGCTGACATTAAGTCGGGTCGTATTCAGGCAAATGAAAAAGGAAACGCTCCGGTTCGATTAAAATTGAATGGCCTCGATTACGACCAAAAAGGCGAATTACTCTTCTCAGAAGTTAGCGTTGACGAAGACACCGGTGCCATTTTGCTGCGAGCGGAATTCCCTAACCCGGATAAAACGCTTTACCCGGGCATGTTCGTGCGTGCAGAAGTCAGCGAAGGCAGCATTAATAACGCCATTCAGGTACCACAAAAAGCCGTTACCCGGGACCCACGTGGACGCCCTTATGTCATGCTGGTTAATGACGACAATACTGTCGAACAGCGAATGATTACAACGGAACGCGCTATCGACAGTAATTGGCTGATTTCTGATGGTCTTAAAGAAGGCGATACCGTAGTCACGTCAGGCTTACAAAAGATTCGTCCCGGCGATGAAGTTACTATCGATTCGTCCAACTCTGAACAGCAGCAGTAAGGGAAGTCAGTAATGGCCAAGTTTTTTATTAATCGCCCGATATTTGCCTGGGTTATCGCACTGCTGACAATGATGGCTGGCGCCATCGCTATGCTGCAGCTGCCTGTCGCCCAGTATCCGACTATCGCTCCACCTGCTGTCGAAATTCAGGTGAACTACCCCGGCGCTAACGCTGAAACGGTTTCTAATACAGTTACCAAAGTTATTGAACAGAACATGACAGGTATCGATAACCTGCTTTACTTCTCTTCGCAAAGTAACTTTGGTAATGCCAGCATCAGTCTGACTTTTGCCTCGGGAACAGACCCGGATATAGCTCAGGTCCAGGTTCAGAACAAGCTTTCGCAGGCAACCCCACAGCTCCCCCAGGAAGTACAGGCTCAGGGTATTACCGTTAGTAAATCAAGCAGCTCGTTCCTGATGGTTGCGGCGCTTGTTGCAACCGATGACCGCTACACACAGACTGACTTAAGTGACTATATTGCATCAAATATTCAGGATCCTATAGCCCGTACAACCGGTGTTGGTAATGTTCAGTTATTTGGTGCGCCTTATGCTATGCGTATTTGGGTAGACCCCTCTGCGTTAGTTAATTACGGCATGACCATGGCTGATATAAAA
>JBNJGQ010000118.1:0-4382 GCA_051747845.1 Pseudomonadota bacterium | reverse complement strand
AGCTTCATAGCTTCATAGCTTCCAGGTTAAAAGCGAGGGGGCAAGTTACAAGCTTTCCCCTTCGTTTAGAATCACGATTTCAGCGGATGTCCCCATTCTCTCGACCATATTCAAAAAGCGGGTTAATGCCGAATGAGACGATAAGTCTCCCATCCCCCAGCTTGCATTACCGTAGCCCCAGGGAATAATTATTTTACAGTTAAGGTCATCGGCGGCGGCCAGGGCGTCTTCCGGGGTCATATGAACGTAGCGGTACCATTCTGGCGACTCCTCACTGTAATAGGAGGCTATTGGCAACAGGCACACATCAATATCACCATAACGCTCATTTATTGTTTTAAAATGCTCTGAATAACCGGTATCTCCGGCGAAAATCAATGTTTCCCCTTTGCTTTCTATCAACCACGCACTCCAGGAGTCTTTATTGTTATCTTCGTAAATAAAGGGCACCAAGGTGCGGCTACTAAAATGGTGAGCAGGCACCGCAGTAATCAGGGACTGACCTATCTTTTTAGAAGAAAACCAACCCAGCTCAGTTATATTAGCCCCAATTGATGGAAAATGATCGGCCATATTGAGAGGCACCAGATATTCGGGCTTCCGTCCTATCGTTTCTATATCACTCTTATTAAAATGATCGTAATGAAGATGGGAGTACAATACCGCATCTGTGGTAGCAATAAGCTCTGGAGTTGGCTCCACATTCATCTCTCGATCTTCACCACCATCAAGTAAAAACAGCCAATTAATTGGCCAGTCAAAGTCATCGAAGACTGGATCCGTTAAAAACGTCTCTCCGGTTGAGGTTTTAATGACAAAAGCTGCGTGACCCAGCCATTTAACAGAGAAATCCGTCATCCCGAGGGAAGCCTTCTTATTTCCAGTGTACTGACACAATCCATCGCTACCACACTGAATATCGCTACGAGGCTTGTAGCAGTCTTGTTTACACGTTAACGGATAGCTCTTCTCACCCGCGTCCAGATTTTGGAAACGTCTGTTTTCGTCATTAGTCGGCTGGGATTTCTCTTCTATTGTTGTCACAGAGTTTGCGCTACACCCGGCTAAAACCAAGATAAGTAGCGCAAAAAGAGTTACCGTGGCTAGTGCCTTAATTCTCGGCACTAACTTGTACTCTGGAAAAGCTTGACTGACTCAAGTCACTCATATGATGGCTTAAACGCCAGTAAAAAATCACGTTTACCAACAGGCCGGCAGCAAAGGTATAACCCGTAAGTTCATAGCTGACATCACCAACTAACGCCGTTTCAAATATTACTGCAACCAGGAAAATGAGCACAAAGAAAGGAAAAAGGCGCACGAACAATACCCAGCTCAGTGAAACATAACGCTCAAGAAACTCTCGTCCATCACGTCCGCCATTAGACTTGTAAACAACGGTCGTCCCAAATACTACAAAGGCTAAGTCAACCCAGAACATTGCCTTGTCCCACACCGTAGTATTGTCACCCACAATCGCTATTGGCAGGGTGAACAAAACCAACATCACTACCAAGTAGTAAAAAGCTTGAGTTTGACTGAAGCGTCCCTGAAGAAAGTCCCTTTTCAGCGCATCAATATTCCAAAAGTACATATTAGCTCCCTAGATTAAACTTATCTAAGGAGGCTAATATCAATACGTTAGAAGGTCACGCCTCAAATTGTTAAATTTTGTAACATGACGGCATGAGTATTGAAGTTAGTGAACCACTTCAGTCCTTACTTCAATAATTCCGAGATCCAGATCGGCTATTTCACTAAATGCGGAACGTGACAAATCAATGACCCTGCCATCAATAAACGGCCCTCGGTCATTAATTTTGACCACAACACTTTTATTGTTAGCAATATTGGTTACACGAACTTTGGTTCCAAACGGTAAGGTTCGGTGAGCCGCCGTGCTGGAATAGTGGTTATAACGTTCACCGCTTGCGGTCGTTCTGAATTGGTATTTCATAGCGTAATAAGAGGCCTTGCCGGACTCGCTAGTACCAATTAAGTTTTCAGGACTTTCAGCGGGAATCGAAGTACACCCTGTAAGCGCCAGCATTAAAATGCCAACGCCAAGGGTTAATTGTTTAAGTAAGTACTGTTTTTTTGTTTTCATTCCTCAATTTTACTGAGTTTCGAAAACACTGTCCGTTAAGAAAATAAAAAGACGTGTAAAGAATTACACACTGACCTGAAAGGCCTCACGTACCGTCGGGTACTCAAATTCAAAACCATGGCTGCGCAACTTATCGGGCACCACAGCCTGACCTTTGAGCAGCATTGACGACATTTCACCCAGACCTAACTTGAGCACAAACCCCGGTACTCTCATAAAGTGCGGTTTATTCAGTACCGACGCCAGAGTACGGCTAAAGGCTTCATTAGTAACGGGCCCCGGAGCGGTCATGTTAACCGGTCCAGACAAATTGTCGTGTTCCAGCAGATACTGAATCGCGCGGAGCATATCCTCAAGCTGTATCCACGACATCATCTGATCACCATCGCCCATAGGGCCACCTAAGCCAAACTTATATGGAAGGAGCATTTTGGCCAAGGCGCCCTCACCCTTTGCCAAAACCACACCAGTACGCAGTAGAGCCACACGAGTTGCATCTTCTGCGGCTAGAGCCCGGCGCTCCCATTCCTGACATAAGGTCACCGCAAAATCCGTATGCTTGGGGCCATCGCTCTCATTTACGGGCTGAGCGTCACGCGGGCCATAATAGCCAATGGCGGAACCACTCAGGAACACCTTAGGAGGCGTTTCGGCTGCCTTAATCATAGCCGCCAGCTTTTCGGTAACCTGCCAGCGGCTGTCTTTTAATGCCTGTTTGCGGGAATCACTCCAACGCTTATCTGCAATGCCTTCACCTTGCAGATTAATAACGGCTTCAAATTGACCAATATCCGTTACTTCATCCATAGAAGAAAGCAAAGTGACATCATCACCCAAGGCCTTTTTTGCGCGTTCCTTGTTGCGAGTGGTGACAGTAAACTCATGCTCACTTCGGTACTTGCGAATAAACGCTGAGCCAATAAGCCCGGTACCACCGGTCATTAGAATGTTCATTGGTCACCTCCCTATTTTATTAAGCCAGCTTACGTATTAGCTGAGCGGTATTCCTCTGAATAAGTCGGTAGCAGGATAAGCGGCCTAAAATAGCAACCACTACAGCACCAAATACCGGTCCTAACAGCCACAACTTCCAGTGAATAACCGGCGTCATGTTAAACACCTGGTTCTGCAGTATGAACAGTGATATTTCCATTGCCAGAGTTGCTATCAACCCACTAATGGCACCTAACACCAAGAACTCGTAAGTAATACTACGGCTTAGTAATTTACCCGGAGCCCCCAGTGTTCTTAGAATCACCAACTCTTTCTGGCGCTCTTCCATACTCGCCTGAACTTGCGCTACCAGCACTAAAGCACCGGCAATAATCACCAGTACCAGTACGAACACAATGGCTAAGCTCACCTGCCCTATCACTTCCCGTATTTGATCTATCATGGCATCCAAATCAATTAAGGATGCCTGCGGGAAAGGTTTGAACAACTCATACAGCTCACTTTTACGTTCTTCATCCAGCCTGAAACTGGTAATATAAGTCGCCGGAAAATCTTCCAGAGTCGAGGTGTTGAAAATCATGTAAAAGTTTGGCTGCAAGGTATTCCAGTCAGCTTTACGCAAGCTGGTCACCGGCACAGTGAATTCTTCGCCACCTAAGTTAAAGCGTAGTTCATCACCGACTTTAATATCCAGTCGTTCTGATACATTCAACTCCACAGACACCTGAGGTTCGGCATTATTGCCCCACCACTCTCCGGCGGTCAGTTCGTTGTTAGGCGGCAAACTGTCGCGCCAGGTTAAAGAGAGCTCCCGGCCTATACCTTCACGACCGTCACTTTCTGACGCGTCTTCATCAGAGACTTCCTCATCACGATCTTCTTTGGTAACTTCATCCTCGAGTTTCTCCCCGTTAATATGGGTTAAACGGCCCGGCACAATAGGATAAAGATCGGTCGACGGAATATTTTCCCGCTCGAACATCGACTGCATGTCATCAACGTTATCTTCGGCAATGTTAATTGCAAAATAATTTGGCGCATCGGCAGGTAGCTGACGTTTCCAGTCTTCCAGTAAATCGTTTCGTAAAACAATCACCAGCAACAACAGCATAATAGCCGTTGAAAAACTCAGCATTTGAACGCTGTTCGCTGCAGCCCGACGTTGTAGCCCAGCCATTGCCAGGCGCCAGCTACTACCTGCTTGCATACCCGCTTTACGGCTGGCTGAAATAAACAAACGACCCAGCCCCAGTAAAATAACAGCAGCAACTGCGCCACCGGCAAACAAGGCCGTCGAAAGCCACCATTGCTGACTGTAAAT
>JBNJGQ010000117.1:0-4394 GCA_051747845.1 Pseudomonadota bacterium | reverse complement strand
GCATCGTCGTCATTTAATTCCGTTTGAACGCAGTCACGCAGACAAACTGGGGCAGCGCCTGTATGACGACGAGACTATGCAGGTTTTGCATAAAGCTTACCTGTACTCAGAAGAAGAGCTACAGCAGATCATCAGTGTATTGGCGAAAGATGGCCAGGAAGCTGTAGGCTCAATGGGCGATGACACACCTACTGCCGTTCTATCCAAACAGCCTCGTTTACTTTACGACTACTTTCGACAGCAGTTTGCGCAGGTAACAAACCCGGCCATTGATCCCATTCGTGAGCGGCACGTGATGTCACTTTCCACCATAATTGGGCGCGAACACAATGTGTTTAATGAAGCCTCCGGAGATGCTGACAGGGTGGTGTTCGAGTCTCCCATTCTGATGTATACCGATTTAAAGCAGTTACGTGAACTGGATGAAAAGCATTATCGCGCGACAACACTGTCGCTGGCTTTCCAACCTGAGGAACACAATCTGAAGCAGGCGATAGAAAGTCTTGTTGAAAATGCAAAAACCGCAGTTAAGGACAATCAAACCGTTATTCTCGTACTGAGCGACAGAGGTTTGCAGCGTGGGCAGTTGATGATACCTGCTGCGATGGCGGTTGGTGCGGTTCAACAGGCTTTAGTGGCTAATGACTTACGTTGCGATTCGAATATTATTATTGAAACAGCGTCTGCGAGAGACCCTCATCACATGGCGGTGTTGTTGGGGCTTGGGGCCACCGCAGTGTATCCCTACCTGGCTTATGAAACGGTGGAGCAATTGGTTGCTCGCGGCAAAGTGAATCTGGATATTAGAGAGGCGTTGCTGAATTACCGGAAAGGTCTGAATAAAGGACTCTTGAAGATACTGTCGAAGATGGGCATTGCGACAGTTGCCGGATACCGCGGTTCTTCGTTATTTGAAGCTGTTGGGCTTAACGAAGATGTTCGTCGTTTTTGTTTTGCAAACGTGCCGGCGCGAATTGACGGTACCGACTTTGATGATATTCAGCAGGATCTCCAGCAAAGTTTTCACAAGGCCTGGTTAAAACGTAAACCGCTCGCTCAGGGTGGTTTACTGAAATATGTACATGGTGGGGAATACCATGCGTATAACCCGGATGTGGTCACCTCATTACAACGCGCGGTTGCAACAGGTGAGCAGCGAGATTACGACGTTTACGCTAAATTCGTTAATGAGAGACCGGTAACGCACCTGCGTGATTTGCTCAGTATAAAACTATCTGAAATACCCAAGCTTGAAAAGCAACAAGTAGAAGCAAAGGAAAGCCTGTATCAGCGTTTTGATACGGCCGCCATGTCCATAGGCGCGTTGAGCGCAGAGGCTCACGAAGCTTTGGCTATAGCAATGAACCAAATTGGAGGGCATTCAAACTCTGGCGAAGGAGGCGAAGACCCTAAACGCTTTAACAGCAAAAAAAACTCCCGAATTAAGCAAGTGGCCTCAGGGCGCTTTGGGGTAACCCCGCACTACCTGGTCAATGCGGATGTTATTCAGATAAAAGTTGCGCAAGGGGCAAAACCCGGAGAAGGTGGTCAGCTGCCCGGCGAAAAAGTCACTGCGGAAATAGCGCAACTACGCTACGCGGTAGCCGGTACGACCTTGATATCGCCGCCGCCACATCATGACATTTACTCCATTGAAGATTTAGCTCAGCTAATTTTTGATTTAAAGCAGGTAAACCCTAAAGCTTTAGTCTCTGTAAAACTGGTTTCAACGCCGGGTATTGGCACTATTGCGACCGGTGTGGCGAAGGCTTATGCCGACTTGATCACAATATCAGGCTATGACGGTGGTACCGGCGCCAGCCCCATGACCTCGGTAAAATACGCGGGTTCGCCGTGGGAACTCGGCCTGGTCGAAGTGCACGAAGCTTTGGTAGCGAATAACCTGCGCCATAAAATCCGTCTGCAGGTCGATGGTGGTTTAAAAACTGGTATGGATATTGTGAAGGCGGCGATTTTAGGCGCCGAAAGCTTTGGCTTTGGCACAGCTCCGATGATAGCTCTGGGCTGTAAATACTTGCGTATTTGCCATCTGAATAACTGTGCAACGGGTGTGGCTACGCAAGATGAAACCTTACGTCGTGAGCACTTTTCCGGCTTGCCGGAACGCGTTGTAAAACTGTTTGAGTTTATGGCGGAAGAGGTGCGTGACATTCTTGCTCATCTTGGTTTAACTCAGTTAACCGATGCCATTGGACGGGTTGATTTACTGGAGCGCCTGCCAGGCGAAACCAAACGGCAGCAGCAATTACAGTTGACTGCATTGCTGGAATCGGCCGGAGCCCGGTCAGAGCACTCACTGTATTGTACTGAGAAGAACCCACCGTATGACCCGGGTAAACTCAATCAACGCCTATTGGATCTGTGCAAAGAATCCATTGATGCACGCCATGGAGGACACTGGTCGCTGACCATTCGGAACGATGATCGCTCGGTAGGTGCAAGTGTATCCGGTTATATTGCCAGCCAACATGGCAACCAGGGAATGGCGGTAGCGCCAATTACCTTAGGCTTTATTGGTACTGCCGGGCAAAGTTTTGGTGCCTGGAATGCCGGTGGCTTAAAACTCCATCTGACCGGCGACGCAAACGACTATGTAGGTAAAGGCATGGCCGGGGGAGAAATTACCATTAAACCACCTGCGGGCTGCCGCTATAACAGTCATGAAGCCGTCATTATGGGGAACACCTGTCTGTATGGTGCAACCGGAGGAAAACTCTATGCTGCCGGTTGTACCGGTGAACGCTTTGCGGTGCGTAACTCAGGTGCCACAGCCGTAGTAGAAGGTATTGGCGACCACGGTTGTGAGTATATGACCGGCGGTATTGTGGTGGTGCTGGGTGAATGCGGCATCAACTTTGGTGCAGGAATGACGGGTGGCTTTGCTTATTTAAGAGACAACGACGGCGACTTGCACCGTCGATTGAATCACGAACTGGTTGAGGCGGTGTCACTGGATACCCCAATTATTCAGGAACATTTACGCGGTTTAATTCATGAGCATCACGAAGCGACGGGCAGCCAGTATTCGCGTGAACTACTGCGCGATTTTGAGCAGGTTGTGGAGAGCTTTTATATCGTTAAACCGAAAACGGCTGATGTAAAAGAGCTTTTAGGCCATCGGGCGCGGTCAACCGCAGAATTACGTGTGCAGGTGATGTAATGAACAAGAATATTTATCAATTTTTAGACGTACAACGCATTGACCCACCCAAACGCTCGGTTGAGGAACGTCGCATTGAATTCAAAGAAATTTATGACCCGATGCCGGATGTACAGTTACAAGGACAAGCAGATCGCTGTCTGGATTGCGGTAACCCCTATTGTGAGTGGCAATGTCCGGTTCACAACTATATTCCGCAGTGGCTGGAACTGGCTAACGAAGGTCGGGTTATTGAAGCGGCCGAGTTGATGCATAAAACCAATAGCCTGCCGGAAATATGTGGTCGGGTATGCCCTCAGGATCGTTTGTGTGAGGGGGCTTGTACGCTCAATGACGGCTTTGGTGCTGTGACTATTGGTAGCATTGAAAAGCAAATGGTCGACGAGGCCTTTAAGCAAGGCTGGCGGCCGGATTTAAGCGGTGTGATTCAGCGTCAGGAACGCGTTGCGGTTATTGGTGCAGGACCAGCGGGTCTTGCCTGTGCTGATGTATTGGCACGTAATGGTGTCAAAGCCGTAGTTTATGATCGTTACCCGGAAATTGGCGGGCTACTGACCTATGGCATTCCGCCATTTAAGCTGGATAAAGCGGTAATGACTTTACGGCGTGAAATATTCACCGACATGGGCATTGAGTTTAAGCTGGGTGTTGAAGTTGGTAAGGACATCAGTTTTGCTGAGTTGGAAGCCAATTACGATGCGGTATTTCTGGCCTTAGGAACCTACAAGGCGTTGGATGGAAAATTAAAAGGCCTGGATGCAGAGGGCGTTTATCCGGCATTGCCGTTTCTGATTGGCAATACACAAAAGTTGATGGCGCATGAGCCTATGTCTCAGTATCCGCTTATTGATGTTAAAGACGAAGCGGTGCTTGTACTTGGCGGTGGTGATACGGCCATGGACTGTGTCAGAACCTCCATAAGGCAAGGGGCTAAGTCGGTTGTTTGTGCGTATCGTCGGGACGAAGGCAATATGCCGGGTTCTCGCAAAGAAGTGCAGAACGCTCGGGAAGAGGGCGTATCTTTTGAGTTTAACCTGCAACCGCTGGAGGTAGTAACTGACACCGGAGGCAAAGTCAGCGGTGTGAAAATGGTCCGTACGGAGCTTGGCCCGGCCGATGAAGATGGAAGACGCAGACCGCAACAGGTGCCTGAGTCAGAGTTTCTGATGCCTGCCACCGCGGTGATTATTGCTTTTGGTTACCAGCCCAACCC
>JBNJGQ010000116.1:0-4483 GCA_051747845.1 Pseudomonadota bacterium | reverse complement strand
AGGATTAAGATACCGGCTATGGCATCCCCTTTTACGAACTTACTCGCACCATCCATAGAACCGTAGAAATCGGCCTCACGGGTTACGTCACTGCGTCGGGCTTTGGCTTCTTCCTGGTTGATCAGACCCGCGTTCAAGTCAGCATCAATGGCCATCTGTTTACCCGGCATAGCGTCAAGGGTAAAACGAGCGGTTACTTCTGAAATACGTCCGGCACCTTTGGTGATAACCACAAAGTTAATAATAACCAGAATGGCAAACACCACCAGACCGACAGTGTAATTACCGCCTATAACAACACTACCGAAAGCCTCAATCACTGAGCCCGCAGCACCGGGGCCGTTATGGCCTTCCAGCAAAACAATACGGGTTGAGGCAACGTTAAGACTTAATCGTAAGACCGTAGCAATAAGCAATACCGTCGGAAACGCGGCGAAATCTAGCGGACGTTGGGTATAAACCGCCACCAGCATAACCACCAGTGACAAGGTAATTGAAAACGAGAACAGAATGTCCAGCACCATGGCCGGAATAGGCAGAACCACCATCGCCAGAATGGCCATAATGGCCACAGGCGTTCCGAATCCTTTGATCAGATGCGCATTGTTCTGCGTGAAATTTCTTAAATCTACTAACTTTTCGGCACCGCCCGCCATACGTCTTCCTGTTGCGTCAAAAAGTTGAACCTGCGGTGTTTCATTCAAGAATCGAGCCAGCTTTTTAAATATTTTCTGACTCGTTGATACGTTTTGGCCTACAGATATTTATCTTCTTGCAGCTACACTCTCTGCTCTTTAACAAAAAGGTTCTTATCGTGCGTGGTTATTCCCTCGTTGAAATGCTTATTGCACTGGCAATTACAGCTGGTTTAGGTGCGTTATCGATGCCGTTATTGAGTCAACAAATGGAGACCTTGCTGTTGCAGCAGGCCAGTAATCGCTGGTTGTCGTACTTACATCAAGTAAAAGCAAAGGCGCAGAAGGAGAAGCGATCGATAGTTGCTGAATTGGTGCCTCTTGACGGTCATTCCAGTGTTTTCAAAGCGATGACAGAATCGACTTACAGCGCAGCAAGTCCACTCACTTTCTACGGTAACTCCGGATCGGCTGTGCCTGGGCATGTTCGAATTGTAAGCGATAGCAGAGTGGTAAAAGTAATTATAAGCAGCAAAGGCCGCATTCGCTCTTGCGTCAGCCTTGGTCCGTCTTTGCCCGGAATGTCCTTATGTTAGTTAATAAAAATAATGGCTATAGCTTGGTTGAAGTACTCATTGCTGCAGCACTTGGCTCTATTATCGTGATCACCGCTCAACAAATAATGCAGTGGCAAAAGGGAGCTCAGTATAGTGCGGTGTCGAGTGCACAATTTATTTTGGGTGGACAAGCCGTTTCTTATGAGTTTTTTGAAAACCTGAACCAGACAGTAGCTGGAGGCGTGCAAAACCCACAGAGCAATTGCTTTATTTTTCCTACCCAAAGCGGCGGTTCGGTTGGCTTTCGGGTTCGTAATTCCCAGTTACAGCATAACCCTATGACACTGGACTGTTCAGGGTATGGTTGGCAGTCACTGACCGACAAAGCACAGTTTGAGGTTCGGGAGTTATTGGTTGAAACCAGTATCTCGTCAGTGTCTGACGCCTCCTCAAAGTTATTTATTACGCTGACTATTTCACGGACCACTAAAAAGGGCGTGCAAGAGCAACAGTTTAAACGAAGCATAACGACATTTTCTTAGCCCTTTGTTTTTAAACCACAGAGAAGGATGCTCACAATGCAAGCGAAAGGATTCGCGTTAATACTCACCTTAGTAACACTCATTAGTCTAAGCTCCGCAAGCATCGCTGCCCTGTTTTTCTACGCGCAAATGCTGGAAGCTCAGCAAGAGCATCAGTGGCAAGTACTTTCTGCTCAGTTAGAAAGCGACTTTAACCGGCAGAAAGAGCATTATGAGTCAGCACAAAAGTAGAGGCTTTTCCCTAACTGAGACCATGGTTGCTTCTGCGATAGTCGCTATTTGGGCTGTCAGTAGTCAGCAACTGCTCCAGGTTGGGTTAGCCGCGATTGAAAAAGCAAAACACAAAGCCCAGGCCGTCGAGGTTTTGAATCGCTATATACAAGACGCTCATATTGACTGGATAAATGGCTATTACCCCTCACCTGAAATCACTTTAAACGGTTTTATTATCCATTCAAATGTTAATTCAATGGACGAAAACAACGCTTCTATCGATGTTGAAATAACCTGGGGAGAAGAAAATCGGTATTTATTGAAAGTCTGGCTATCTCGATAAAATTAGCAAGAGCTTAAGTATCAGCTTTGCAAAGATCGCCTAATTGCTTGCATGTGAAAAAGCTAGTGGGAGCAACACGTTAAAACGCATCGCTCGTGCGCTAGATATTAGCGCTACGCTGCCGGGTGCGGTCTTAGCTCTGGCGGAATTGAGAAAGTGATATTTTCCTCACGGCCGCTGAGTTCAACGGCGGTTTTACCGCCCCATTCCTGCAGCTTAGCAATAACCTCTTTCACCAACACTTCTGGTGCAGAAGCGCCAGCGGTTACCGCAACTTTGTCGTGACCTTCTAACCAGGTTTTGTCGATGCAACTGGCGTCATCAATTAGATAAGCCGGGGTTCCCATTTTCTCTGAGAGCTCGCGTAAGCGGTTTGAGTTTGAGCTATTGCGTGCTCCCACTACGAGCATAACATCGGCATCACTGGCTAACTCACGAACGGCATCCTGCCTGTTTTGGGTGGCGTAGCAGATATCGTCCTTACGTGGACCATTAATGTCAGGAAACTTCTGACGTAAAGCCTCTATTACATCGGCCGTGTCATCAACCGATAAGGTTGTCTGACTCATATAATGAAGGTTCTTCGAGTCTTTAACTTCCAATTTATTCACGTCTTCAGGCGACTCAACTAAGTAGATACCACCATCAGCGTTCTTATACTGACCCATGGTGCCTTCAACTTCCGGATGTCCGGCATGGCCAATGAGTACACATTCATGCCCCTTACGACTGGCTCGTGTCACTTCCATATGAACCTTGGTTACCAATGGACAGGTGGCATCAAATACCCTCAAACCGCGATCTTTAGCTTCTTGCCTTACCGCCTGAGAAACGCCGTGGGCGCTAAAAATGACAATTTGGTCGTCCGGCACTTCATGCAACTCTTCAACAAATACCGCACCGGCATCGCGCAGTTTACTGACGACATACTTGTTGTGAACCACTTCGTGACGCACATAAATCGGCGGCTCAAATATTTCCAGAGCACGTTCGACAATGGTAATAGCACGATCAACTCCGGCACAAAAGCCACGTGGGTTCGCCAACAAAATTTGCATCATTTCCTCCTGCGCTCAGCCCAATTCAGTAACCAATCACGGCTCAACGCTGATAATTTCTACTTCAAAAATCACCGTTTGTCCGGCCAACGGATGATTAAAATCGATGGTCACTGTTGGACCTTCAATTTTACGAACAATTCCCGGTAAGTCGGTACCATCGGGTTGAGTAAACGCCAAAATAGCACCAACTTCCGGTTTTGTTTCGTCGCTAAACTTTGCAGAGTCGACATAGTAGTAGTTGTCCGGGTTTGGTTCACCAAAGGCGTCTTTCGGCTCTAATGTGAACTCACGCTCAGCGCCTTCACGCAGGCCGACCAGACAAGCTTCAAAGTTTTCCGTCAGGCTGCCGTCGCCCATACGAAACTTAGCTGGCTTGCCCGACATTTTAGTGCTGTCCGCGACCGAGCCATCGGCCAGTTTAATAGTGAAGTGCATAACCACTTCCCGTCCGTGCTCAATAGGTAAACGACTCAAACGAAACTCCTTACTGCTTGTGACCGTCTTCGACTTTATCCCGACGGTTATCAAAAAAAGCTTCCAACAACATGAGTGCAGCACCAATAGTAATAGCCATGTCCGCTACGTTAAAGGCCGGCCAATGCCAACCCTGATAGTGCACATCAAAAAAGTCGATGACATAGCCGTACATTAAACGGTCAGCTACATTACCAATAGCCCCTGCCAGAATCAGCGAAAAGGCCAGGTTCTGGCGCCACAAGCCTACCGGGTTACGGCGCATCCAGATAAGTAAAACAACACTAATAGCAATAGCTATAGCGGTGAAGAACCAACGTTGCCAACCGCCACCGTCACTTAAAAAGCTAAATGCGGCACCATAGTTATGCACATAGGTAAAGTTAAACAAGCCTTCAATAACAACCCGGCTTTCATAAAGCTCAAATTCACCTGCAACCCAAATCTTCGTAATTTGATCAACAACCACCAGCAACAACGTTAGCCACAAAAAACGTAGTCCGGTTGCACGGTTAGTCTGATTAGCAAAATCAGGCAAAACGACGCTCCTCACCTTCACCTTCAATATTGGTTACACAACGCTGGCATAAATCGGCATGGCTTTCTAATGTGCCAACCTCTTCCCGATGGTGCCAACAACGCTCACATTTCTTATATT
>JBNJGQ010000115.1:0-4525 GCA_051747845.1 Pseudomonadota bacterium | reverse complement strand
TCTTGAGATAGTAAGTCACTCACCGCCATAATAGCTCACTTATTGCATTACCAAGCTGGTAAATAAAACCTGTTCCACAACCGGGTTTCCAGTCACTTCTTCAAGCGCAGAGCGCACTTCATTTAGTGCTAACTCCCGCAGTTGACCTTTGCCCTCGGCCGTCTTTAATCTGTCCGCCGTCGACGAAGAAAATACCTCATGCAAGGTTCCTTCAATTAACGGAATATGCTTTTTCGCCAGCTCTTCATTTTCCTCACCGCGAACCATCAGTTGTGCTTTAATTTGCACGGTTCGTTCACGTGAGTCGCCCGGGACAATAAAAACAAACGCCCGGGGCATACCTACATAGAGCGCATTACCGACTTCAGGTCGCGACGACGAAGACGGTGCCGGCGATCCACTTCCGCTTGCCGCCGGTTCACCCGAGGACGACGAGCCCCCAAATAGCCAAAGAACGAGCACGACAGTCACGATTAAAACAATACCGATAATGCCGGACAGAATCAGCTTCTTCTTTTTGCCGCCAGTTTTTTCTTCGGTTTGTTCTTCTTCGTTATCGTTTTTGTCTTCTGCCATGCGTTATGTCCTGTGTCACTGCCTAATAACAGTTACTATAGCTTGATCGTTGCTTTAGTTATACCGTTTCAAACATAGAAATCCACTTGGCCGTCGGCAAGAACTCTGCCTTCTTCCAAAGCAATTTCACCCTCTACTGCCCAATCTTCTGATTCCTCAGCTGAACCACTCTGGCCACCAGCAGTGCGTTCGCCTTCTTTACTTTGTTCACCCACCTGAGTGTCCGCCAGGTCAATGCCCTGTTGTTCTAACATCTCACGCAGACGCGGCATTGCCGTTTCTATTGCATCCTTGGCTTGTGCACTTTGCACCTGAAACTGCACAGAAGCCTGTTCACCACTCATATTAACGCGAATCTGAACACTGCCAAGCTCGGGCGGATCCAGCCGTATGTCCGCACGCTGAATATTGCGGCTCATCATAATATTGATGCGCTCCTGCAATTTTTGCGATGCTTCTGTCTGCTGTAAGTCCAGAGGACGTTGCAGAGCCTGCAACGTATTACTCTGACTCGACTCACTAGCCGCTACGGTACCCTGTGTGGTAGACACCATTTGACCTTGTATTGCTCGGGCCGCGTTGGCATCAGCAAGTGCGTCAGTATTGTTCCTGAATACCTGGTTCTGTTGAGCTGAGTCCGGCAGCTTAGTATCGATATCCACCGCATTCGCTAAACCATCGACTTTGCTCGCAGACTGTTTGCTGTCATTGCTCTTAATAGCAGTATCGCCAGACTCAGATTTTTCTTTACCAGCTTTAGCATTAGTCGCTGCAATAACAGGCTCTGTGCTTTTTGTCTGTTCGGCTACCTTTATCGGCTCCGCTGCTTTTTCACTATGCCCGGCGCGACCTTTTAATAGTTGTCGTATTTCTGCCAAAAGCTGTTCTGCTTTAGCCGCCTGCTCTTTACTTAATGCCTGAGACTTATCAGTGTCATTATTCTGACCAGCTATAAGCTGACGTAGCTCAGCGGTAAATTGCTGTAACTTTTTCTGTTCTGCCAGGCTCAGTTCACTGCTCTCGCCTTTCGACTTTTGGGCCGAAACCTGCTGCTCCAACTGTTTCAATATGATGAGCAGCTCTTCTGAGCTTTGTGGCTTCGTTGTTCCCTTCTCCACAGACTGCTGTGCAATAGCTTGCTCGGCCGCCTGGTTCAATGCCTGAGTCAAAGCCTTTTCATTCCCGACCAGTAACTTATCCGCATCGGCCTTCGGTAACATAGGCTCCAGTAAGTTAACAATAAACTTACCGGCATCTTCTACCGCTTCACCGGCATTTTCACCCTGCTCAACGGCTTGTATCATCTGCTGCAATTTTGATTGTAACGCTTGCTTGTCTTTATCCGTCATGCCGGCCAGCAATTGATCGGCAAACTTCTGCCGCTCAGCGTCCGTCATTACTTTCTCGCTACTCTCACCATCTGAACTCGCTTTATCAAGCTTGGCTAACAAGGCCTGCAGCATTTTTGACAGCTGCTCATCACTTAATTCCAGCTCGCCGCTCTCAAGCTCAACGTCAATTTCACCAATGACAGCCGCCTTGTCTTCAACTTTAATATCCGCAGTTTCCTGCTGCATTTGTTGCAACAGTTCCCATAGGTTTCGGGTAACCGGCTCACCGACATTTTTACGGTTAATTTCACCGCCTTTAGAATTTCCAGTGGCAGCCTGATGCGCTTCTATTTTTGCGGCCAATTGTTGCAGCTCTTTATCGCCGGAATTTTGCTTGATCATCAAACGAGAGAACTCGCTGCTTTCGCCTTCAGCGTTTTTCACTGATAGCTCTTTCCCTTTACCCATACGGGCAAAATTATCGGCAGATTCGGTTAAATTGAGCAGCTGTTGCATAGTATTTTTCCTGAATTAAGTGCTTATTGACGCTTTGCTTAATTTTCTCATCAATAACCAAGCAATTTTTGTTCCAACTATTTTCTGTCACGGATAAAACGCTGACTACTGAAGTCATCCAGATTCTTTTGCTCTTTCCGCGCCTGGGCTATTTGTTCGCGTTTTCTGCGTTCCTTAATCAGAAAATCAACCGACTCGCGCTTACGTCGTTGCGCCAGCCAACGTTCTTTTCGCTGTTGCAGTACCTGTTGCAACTTAACAACCTCGTGATGTAACTGCTCAACACCTTCGTCCAGCTTGCCGACAAACGCGTGGTACTGGCCAACCTGGATAGAAGCAATACCGCCTTGCCCGCGTTGTTGCAGTTGATTTAAATAGTCGAGTCGATATTTTGACATACCGTCCAGGCGCATTTGTTGTTCCTGCACCTGTTGTTGAACCTGCGCGAAGTCCTGAGCTGCTTTGTCTTCGCGTCTTTGCTCTAGCTCCAGTAACATCTGTAGCTGCGCCAACTCAGCCATAAATTACACGCCTCCGGCTGACTGCTGCTTTTGATTTGGATTAACTAGCTGATTAAGCAACAACAAGCTCTCGTCGTAGCTAACCACCTGCTGCATTTTTTGTTGTAGAAATTGGCTCACGCGTGGCTGCATTGCTATAGCCTGATCAATCGCCGGATCGCTTCCACGCGTATAAGCGCCAATAGAGATCAAGTCGCGATTGCGCCGATAATGCGAATACCACTGTCTGACCTTGATGGCCTGTTGCATATGCTCTTCTGAAACCACTTGCGGCATAACACGACTAATAGAGCCTTCGATATCGATTGCCGGATAGTGACCGCTGTCCGCCAATTCCCGGTTTAATACAATGTGTCCGTCCAGTATGGCCCGGGCTGAATCTGCAATTGGGTCCTGCAAGTCATCACCTTCGGTTAAGACTGTATAAAAGGCAGTAACCGAACCCTGCCCGTCACCGCCATTACCCGCTCGTTCAACCAGTGCCGGCAACTTAGCAAAAACAGAAGGCGGATAACCTTTTGTTGCCGGTGGTTCACCAACAGCCAAGGCAATTTCACGCTGTGCCATGGCGTAGCGGGTCAACGAGTCCATCAACAGCAAAACGTTCAAGCCCTGATCACGGAAGTACTCGGCAACCTGAGAAGCGGTTTCACAACCACGCAAACGGATAAGTGGCGACTGGTCAGCCGGTGCCGCTATAACCACGGCTTTCTCACGCCCTTCTTCACCTAAAATTTCTTCAATAAACTCTTTTACTTCGCGGCCACGTTCACCTATCAGGCCAACAACAATAACATCGGCCGTGGTTCCCCGCGTCATCATACCCAGCAGCACACTCTTACCGACACCACTACCAGCAAACAAACCCATTCGCTGACCCTGGCCCACGGTTAAACAAGCGTTGATTGCAGTAACCCCCACATCCAGAGGTTGTTTAACCTGACGACGATTTAACGGGTTCATGGGTTTGCTACGGTAAGTCTTACCGTCAGAGAAGATAGGGCCTTTACCATCCAGAGGTTCGCCGCGGGCATCGATAACTCGTCCCAGCAACTCCATACCCAGCGGTAATTGATTTTTTCGGTTTAACGGGCGGACTCTGGCGCCTGGTATGACACCGTGGGCATCTTCGGTTGGCATCAGATAACTGATATTACCTTCAAAACCCACCACTTCGGCTTCAATATCACCACTGTCAGCTTCTACCGCAACACTCGAACCGACAGGCGCACGGCAACCAACGGCTTCGAACATCAAACCGACCACACGAGTTAAATAGCCTGATACCGCGACGGAGGGTTTCTGAATGCGCTCCCGCTTTTTGCGTAACTGTTCAACCAGGCGTTCAGAAGCACTCATGGGTTAACCTTTTACTTTGGAGAAAACATCTTCCATGCGACTGCTCAGAGTGTAATCAATAGTGGAACTTTCGGTTGTCACGCGGCAGCCGCCACGCTCCAGTAACTCATCTTTATTCAGTAACCAGCCTTTTTCCTTCAGCTCGTCTTCACTGTATACGTTTTGCAGTAGCGCTAAATCTTCTTCATTTAAATGAATAATTACGCGCTGATCCGTGACCGG
>JBNJGQ010000114.1:0-4646 GCA_051747845.1 Pseudomonadota bacterium | reverse complement strand
TCGCTCATAGCGGACCTTCCCTTTCGTGCTGCGAGCGGACGTTGAATCCCTCCTCCTGAGATTTTCTAATGAACTACTGGTAATTCACACTGCATAGCACATTATCTAAAAGTAATATGACAGACCTAATGTCAAGTTGGTGTTGTTTTGTTTTTCGTAAACAAGCCTTAAATCGACTTCGCCGCTATTAACAAAACTAATACCACAGTTAGTTCTCCAGTCTTGCGATGACAGTCTTTCAGCAATGCTCAGAGGAGTCGCTATCTCGCAAAACCAGTTACTTCCCAAAAATTGCCCCTCCAGACCGACTGTACTTTCAATAGTCAAATTATGTTCATCACCAGATAGTTCTTTATCATGTATGCGGCCACCTACAAGTGCATAGCTGATAACGTTATCTATGACATTGCCAGACCAACCATAGTGGCCCTCAACGTAAGCTGAAAAATTAGCTCCAGCTCCCCTTAACCGGTTTCTCGAGGCGCCCGTCTTAATAACCCAGGAGCTTCCCCCGTCACCCGGTAATCCTGTACTGCTAACATTAAATGACGTTATGTCGATTAATGTCACGTCTTCAAGAAGAAAGTTGTTATCAACCAGTGAGATAGTAATCTCCCCCATGCGTAACGCTGAGTTTTTGGGCTTCCCAACTTTAGGTTGTAAACGGTCGTAATAGGTCGGTCTTATGGCGACCTCCCAGCGGTTAGCATGGTTATTGCCTAGAACACGTGAAAGCCTGAACATATTTGGTTTCTGCCCAAGATGAGGCTCTTCCGCGGAAGCCTCTATTTTAAGATTATTACCGGCCGGATATTGCAGAAGTCTGGTTAAAACCTCTTGTTTGCGAGATCTGTGCTGTTTCTGTTCCGGGCTCTGGCGCTGTCGAAAGGTATAATAAGACGCTAACGTAATTAAAACTTGTTTCTGTTCACTCTCCGATAGGCGACGGAATTGTTTATTCCGGTCGCTACCCGTAACCCATAAATTAACTGCCTCTTGCTGATTTACCGATAGCGCATGATATTTTGACTGAAAACGTTTTTGTTCACTTTCGTTAAGCTCTATCTTTCGAACTAGGCTGGCCTTTGGGGCCGCGACTCGCTGTATAATTTCTGATGGGAAAACGGTGAGCTCTCTATCTGTAACCAGGTATTCTCCAGCAACAAGCTCAATAGCGCGAGCGACATAGTAAGCACAGTTTTTGTTAGTAAAATAATAGGTATACTCTGTCCTTGATAGCTCGTACAAATGAGCCGCTAACAATTGGGCATCGAAAGTCGAAATATCAAGCTCATAATCCCACAAGTTTCTCAGCTCTACCTGACCGTACGATAAATTATGCCTATAAAAGGGCTGTGCTGAATAGCGCGCTTCGTAACCACCAAATAATCCATTGATAATGTAAGTGACCGGGTCTACTCCTGTGGGGACTTTTGCTCCAAAATTTAAACTATTGTCGAGCAAGTCAGTATCGGAGCTCTCTCCAAGCTTTATGAAAAGGTGCCCGTGAAAAGAAGCTGGGTTCTTTAGGTATCCGTCTGCAAAAACCAATGTTGCTGTATCTACTTCCTCGGATTTTTGCCAAGTTACAAAATCATCACAAGCTGAATAATCAAAGCTTGGTAATAACCCAGCTTCATTTATTAGCATATGGCGAGCCGGAAAATTACAAATATTCGCTTCATCGCTGAATGCATCTATTGTGGCTTCTAGCTCAGCTTGAGGGTTCGTTTTACCTTGCGGGGAAAAGAAGAAATCCTCTTGTTTTACCTCCGATTCCTGTATTTCATTGTACTGAAGCAACTTTCGCCACTGCCATGAATTCGATAAGTCGGATTCAGCTGACACATTAAAGGTGGTGAACGCGAAAAGCAGACAGAGTAAAACGTGTTTAATCACAGGTTTTCCTTTTGCTAACACCATAAAAAACCCGAGCGAAGGCTCGGGTAAATTCATAGCAGTTGCTTAAATCTTTTATGAATTAAGCAAGTTCTGTGCTGAGTAGAACAAAGCCTGTGCTTTTTCGCTGTTAGAGCGAGTTTCATCGATAACCAATGAGCCACGAAGTTCATTCAGAACTGTTTCACGCTCAGCTGAGTCGACTTTTAACATTGTCAGCATAGTATCAACGTGACGACCTTCGCCAATAGCAAGCTCAGTTTCTAATTGCTCATAGTTCTCGTCAATAAAACGTGCTGTTTGAACGAGTTCTGAGTTACATGTCTCTTTAGAAACGGTTGCTGAGGTCAAGGCTGTAGTGCCCAAGTCCCAGATGATGTTTGAAATTGCAGCAGCGGTTCCATTACTGGGAAATACAGCCGCACCGAGCCCACAATGTTGCCAGGCATTTAGTTTTTCGTCCGCTGCATTTGCAGGCTGAGAAACGACTGCAGAAGTTGATAAAGTCGCTAGAGCTACTGCTAAAGCCAGTCCTTTTTTCATGGTTATATCCTTCTAAGGTTAATTTTCAACGGCAGCTTAACTGCATCGTAGATAATACAGGAGTGTTTCAAAATGTTAAATATAAGTCGCGCGTTGAAACCGTATTTACTTGGGGTCTGCTGTTACTGAGTAACCAACCATCAGAATGACGAGTGATCCACTAAGGGTGGGTCAATTTTGCTTTACCGCTAGGTGGCTCAAAATTAGATTAACGTTGACAGCTAAACGTCCGCTTTGAGCGAACAGCAGCCATTGGACTTTCTGGCCTTACAAGGTAATCTAGCTTGCAAGGAAGCTGACCTTACGCGGTCAGTACCATACGCTGTTATGCATTTTATGGTTTCTCGAAACGGAGTATCAATGCCAGAGCTTAGAATTGACGAAAACTTAGTTGACTGGGACGAGCTATCCGAGTTGGAGTGGAAAAACCTGCTGCTTGGAAATGGTTTTAGTATCAACCTCTGGAGTCGATTTGGGTACAGTACACTGTTTGAGGTTGCTCAGAGAGAAGATATAGACCATCAACTCAATGCGCGAAGTCTTGCTCTCTTTGAGCACGTCGGCAGCGCTAACTTTGAAGACGTTCTGAGAATCCTGTATCACGCGAAGCTCGTAGATGAGCAGCTTGGTAAACCTCAGGATGCCGAGATTACAGCTCTATATGAAAGTGCCAAGAATGCCTTGGGCTCAGCTGTTAACTTTGCTCACATACCGCCAGCACTTGCTAACGTCACTGAAATAAATGCAAGGCTTAGGGATTACAAGAATGTTTTTACCACGAACTATGACCTAATTCCCTATTGGGCCATTATGGATTCTGATACATGGAGATTTAAAGATTACTTCTGGGGGGAGGATTGTTGCTTTGATTCATCTGATATAGCTGTTCCCGCAGACAGAACAAAACTCCATTACCTGCATGGCGCTATCCACCTCGTAGAGCTTCCAAATGGAAAAACTAAAAAGCTAACCGCGAATGGTCTAAACCGTCTATCGGAGCTCTTCGATTTAGAACATCCCGAGCAGTTCCCTTTATTTATCACTGAAGGAAGCTCCAAATGGAAGTTGTCGCGGATTAAACGGAATGATTATCTCCGCTTTTGTTACGAAAAGCTCGCCAGAAGCGAGAATGGAGTGGTCGTAATTGGACATTCTTTGCATAAAGATTATGACCAACATATTATCGATGCGCTCTTGCAGAGCGATTCTATTAAAGTGGCAATCGGTATTTGGCCACATCAAGATGGCGAGGATATTGTCGGTCTGAAATCCCGGCTAACCGTTGACCTGAAAGGAAAGGAACTATTTTTCTTTAATTCGCAAAGCCATCCCCTTGCTTCAGCAGACTTGAATATTCGAGAGGAAAATGAATAACAATCGCCAGCACGGGGGCGTTACTAAGTGTCCGCTCTTGGCACTAAGCAGTCATCTAGAAAACTTTTTGAGCCTTTCCCTGGGTAAAATTTATACTTCCTGATTCAATGTAAATGAGCAATATCTGTTAGTCAGATCAGAAGTAGCAAATGTCTTACTCAATATTGAGATATTTATGCATCTGAACGGAAAGGCGCCAGTTGCGAGCTATACAGGTTTTCATGGCAAGCACTGTGGCACGAGGCCGTTGGCTTATGGGTTGCAGACAAATTACGGCGTCTGCTTTGGGTGGGCAGCGCTTCAGAAGGGAGTCTAACGCGTCTATGTGCTTTTGCATGGCTACGGGGTGCTTTACTTCGTTAGCGCGTGCCATACAGTCTGGGCGTACCAGGTAGCCGCCGGGCATATCCAGCTTGGGTGACACTGTTACCCAGGTGTTGTCAGTTACTTTTAGCTCAAAGGTACCACTGGTTTCTATTTGCAGCTGGTAACCTTTGGCTTCTAAGGCACTGCCAAGAGGCAGCAGGTCAAACATAGCGGGTTCGCCACCGGTTATGACTACGTGTTTGGCGGTGTAACCTTCTTTTTCAAAGCGGCTGATAATGTCTTCTGCCGTCATTTCAGCCCATTCCGCCGTGGCTTCGCTTTTTGCCATTAGGCGCTCAACGCTTACCTGGTCACTTGGGTTGGTTTCCCATGTGTGCTGGGTATCGCACCAAGGGCAACCCACAGGACAACCCTGCAAACGCAGAAAAATAGATGGCACGCCGGTAAAGGTGCCCTCGCCTTGCAAGGTTTCAAAAATTTCGTTGATGCGGTAAGGCATAGCT
>JBNJGQ010000113.1:0-4721 GCA_051747845.1 Pseudomonadota bacterium | reverse complement strand
GAAGAGCTGTTAGAGCTGGTAGAAATGGAAGTTCGTGAACTGTTGTCAGAATATGACTTCCCGGGCGACGACCTGCCGGTAGTTCAGGGCTCAGCACTGAAAGCGCTGGAAGGCGACGAAGAGTTCAGCAAGAAAATTGTTGAATTAGCTGACGCACTGGATAACTACATTCCAGAGCCAGAGCGTGACATCGACAAGCCGTTCATCATGCCAATCGAAGACGTATTCTCGATTTCAGGTCGTGGTACGGTAGTAACCGGTCGTGTCGAGCGTGGTATCGTTCGCACAGGTGATGAGTGTGAAATCGTAGGTATGAAAGACACTACGAAGACCACCGTTACTGGTGTAGAAATGTTCCGTAAGCTGCTTGACGAAGGTCGTGCAGGTGAGAACATCGGTGCGTTGTTGCGTGGTACGAAGCGTGACGAAGTAGAGCGTGGTCAGGTATTGGCGAAGCCAGGTACAATTACTCCGCATACTAAGTTCGAAGCAGAAGTTTACGTACTGAGCAAAGACGAAGGTGGCCGTCATACGCCATTCTTCAAAGGCTACCGTCCACAGTTCTACTTCCGTACAACGGACGTAACTGGTGCCGTAGAATTGCCAGAAGGCGTAGAAATGGTTATGC
Organism: Pseudomonadota bacterium; assembly: GCA_051747845.1. Lineage (GTDB taxonomy): Bacteria > Pseudomonadota > Gammaproteobacteria > Enterobacterales > Alteromonadaceae > Idiomarina. The sequence continues at coordinate 4,093 of JBNJGQ010000113.1, read as the reverse complement.
CTGGTGATAACCTGAAGTTTGTTGTAGAGCTGATTGCTCCAATCGCAATGGACGAAGGTCTGCGTTTCGCTATCCGTGAGGGTGGCCGTACCGTAGGTGCAGGCGTAGTATCAAAAATCATGGACTAATGCAGTCCTTTTGATTTTAAGAGCCCGGCTTCGGCCGGGCTTTTTTATGCCTGTTAGTAAGTAAGCGAAGTGGCGCTCAACTATTGACATTTTGGGCCGAAAAATTGACTATTGATATAGATACTTAACCGATTAGTCAGTCTATTGAGAATATTCAGATATTTTTCTGTAATCGCCTTAATTGCACTAAGCTGCAATGCTGTAGCAAAAACTCCGGTGACAGTTGCGGCTTACGATTACCCCCCATACTTTTCAGATGTTCTTGAAACGGATCTCACACGAGAACTCGTTACACTGTTGAATGAACACCAAAACAGTTATGAGTTTGAAATTCAGATTATACCTCCCACGAGCCGCTATGAAGCCCTAAGTGAAGGGGGGTGTTGCGATGCGATATTTTTTGAGTCCCCTTTGTGGGGGTGGGATAGGAATAACATAGGTTATGACAAAACTTTTCCTTTAGTTAAAGGCCATGAGCGTTTAGTTACCGCTAAAAAAGACGGACGAAGCCAGTCTTTTTTCAATGATTTTGAAGGAAAAACGTTGGGTGGAGTAAAGGGCTATCATTACTTGCTTGGTGGTGAGCTAATTGCTTCAGATGAAGTTAAAGAAAAGTACACTGTTTACTTAGCCGACTCCCGAATTATTAACGTACGTATGGTGTTAGGTGGCCGAATTGACCTTACAGTAGTGAATGATGAACTGCTATCGGCGCTGGAGGGCTCAGAACAAATAGAGATAGATAACTTATTACTTTCAGAGAAAGCGAGTCTTTCCTATAATTTGCATATACTCGTGGGTAAAAATAAGAGTATTACGGCAGGTACAGTACAAAGACATTTAAGAGAGTTAGGGCGTAAAGGCGAGATTGATACATTATTCAGACGTTTCAATATGGAACGTTTTCAGAACTACCGACCATCCACCATTCGCTAGTACACACTCAGACCCAGACGATTAGCCAACTCTCTGACCATATACATACCGCGCGCGCTGTTTCCAAAGCTGTTTAATCTTGGGCTCCATGAACAGATAACACCAAAGTCAGGTACAACAGCAATCATACCACCGCCAACACCACTTTTTGCCGGGACACCCACGGTAAAAGCAAACTCACCGCTTTGGTCGTACATGCCGCTGGTTGATAGCAATGCATTAATGCGTTGAGAGTCCCGCTTCGACATAATTTTCTTTTTGGAAAAAGGACAAATTCCGTCATTTGCGAGAAAAGTAAAAGAGCGAGCGAGGTTTTCGCAGGACATGGTTAATGCACACTGCCAAAAGTAATGATCAAGCAGTTCATCAACGTCTGCATCGATATTACCAAAGCTTTTCATTAGATGAGCCAGAGCCGCATTGCGATGCCCATGCTCTTTTTCGGACTGGTGAACAATATTATCGGCATACACATTGTCGTTGGCGCATAAGCCACGAACTAAGCTTAAAACCGCATTCTTACTGGCTGAATAACGACTAACCAGCACGTCACTAACGACAATAGCGCCGGCATTTATCATAGGATTACGCGGAATGCCTTTTTCCCACTCCAACTGCACTATAGAGTTAAATGCCTGGCCTGAAGGTTCCATTTTGACTCTGTCCCATAAATCTTCGCCCAAGCGCTCCATGGCTAGCATTAGGCCGAAAATTTTCGAAATGGACTGGATGGAAAACTGCTCGTGAGTATCACCCACGTTAAATACCTCGCCATCAAGAGTGGCAAGGGTAAGCCCGCAGAGCTCCGGGTTAACCTCTGCTAACGCCGGAATGTAGTTAGCAACATTGCCTTCAGTGATCTTCATAGCCTGCTGGTGAATTTCCTCCAGCAAGCTCTTGAGATCATCCGGGGCATGTATCTGTTGCCCACCACTGACGAGATCACGCGTCAAGAGGGTGCTCCGGATGCGTTATAGTTGCAAGACGTTCTTTTAACTCATCGGACAGCTTCACAGAGCGCTCCTGTTGATAGTCGAAGTAAACCAAGACCGTTTTACCTTTAGCGCAGAGTTTCTCTTTTTGCCAAATTTCGCTGGTAATATCAAATGAACTACCACCTAAACGGCTGACATAAGTCTTAACCGTGACATGACCACCAAAATAAATTGGAAAAAAGTAGTCTACCTCTAACCGTGCGACAATTAAGCTTTGCGTTTCGGGAGACATCTCTCCGAAAAACTCAAAAATAGGCAGCCGACCGGTTTCAATCCAGCCGGGAATAACGGTGTTATTGACGTGCCCAAGCGCGTCAGTTTCGTAGAATCGTACTTTAAAGTCTTCCGTTAACATACTGCGTCCTTTTTATGACTGTTTTAGCATCGGTTTCAAGAATCGCGCCGTGTGAGAACGCTCGTTTTCACAGACATCTTCCGGTGTGCCTTCGCACAATATTTCGCCGCCGCCGGAACCACCTTCAGGGCCCAAATCGACAATCCAGTCAGCGGTCTTTATAACGTCCAGGTTGTGTTCAATAACGACGACTGTGTTGCCGTGATCACGCAGACGATGGATAACTGCCAGCAGTTGCTTAATGTCGTGGAAATGCAGACCTGTCGTTGGCTCATCCAGAATGTACAAGGTTTTACCGGTATCTCGCTTAGAGAGCTCACGGGATAATTTAACCCGCTGCGCTTCACCACCTGAAAGTGTGGTAGCAGACTGACCCAGACGGACATAAGATAAACCAACATCCATTAAGGTTTGAAGTTTACGGGCAATGGCCGGAACCGGATCGAAGAACTCACGTGCATCCTCTATGGTCATATCCAGCACCTCGTGGATATTCTTGCCTTTGTATTTCACTTCCAGAGTTTCGCGGTTGTAGCGCTGACCCTTACAAATGTCACAAGGGACATAAACGTCCGGTAAGAAGTGCATTTCCACCTTAATGACGCCATCACCTTGGCAGGCTTCGCAACGTCCGCCGCGAACGTTAAAGCTGAAGCGACCCGGTTTATAGCCACGGGCTCGTGACTCCGGAACCCCTGCGAACAATTCACGAATTGGTGTGAAAATTCCGGTGTAAGTTGCCGGGTTAGAACGTGGTGTCCGGCCTATCGGGCTTTGGTCAATATCCACCACTTTATCTAGCAGCTGCATCCCTTCAACACTTTTGTAAGGAGCCGGCTCACCGGTTGTTGCGCCATTAAGTTCGCGATGTGCAATATGGAATAAAGTATTATTAATCAACGTTGATTTACCGGACCCCGATACGCCGGTAACGCAGGTCAGAACGCCCAGAGGCAGGTTAAAATCAACGTTCTTCAAATTATTGCCAGTAGCACCACGGATGGTTAGCCTGCGCTCATCGGGCTTATGACGTTTTTGCGGGACTTCTATTTCTTTTCTGCCGGACAGGTAGTCGCCGGTTAGTGAGTCTTTACTTGAGATAATATCTTCGACCTGGCCCTGAGCAATAATTTCGCCGCCGTGTACACCAGCGCCGGGACCAATATCAATAACATGGTCAGATTGGCGAATGGCGTCTTCATCGTGCTCGACCACAATCACGGTGTTACCTAAGTCGCGTAAATGCGTCAGCGTGTTTAACAGGCGCTCATTATCGCGTTGATGCAAGCCAATGCTGGGCTCATCCAGTACATACATTACGCCGACTAACCCAGCACCAATTTGGCTGGCCAGGCGAATACGCTGTGCTTCACCACCGGACAAGGTTTCTGCGCTACGTGAAAGGCTTAAATAGTTAAGCCCCACGTTTACCAAAAAACGCAGCCGGTCGTTAATTTCTTTCAGAATTTTTTCTGCTATTTGGGCGCGTTGGCCTTCCATATGCAGTTGCTGGAAAAACTCAAGTGCGTCGCCAATAGACTGTTCTACAATTTCAGGTAACGTAGTGCCCTGAATAAACACGTGTCGAGCTTCTGTGCGTAAGCGCGTGCCGCCACAGCTCTTACAAGGTTGCGTTGCAACGTATTTTGACAACTCGTCACGCACCGCTTGAGATTCAG
>JBNJGQ010000112.1:0-4754 GCA_051747845.1 Pseudomonadota bacterium | reverse complement strand
AAAGATATGGGTATATCTTACATTTTAGTGACACATTCGCCGCAAATCGTGAAACACATTGCTGATAAGATCTTAATTTTATATCGTGGTAAAATGATCGCGTTTGATAAAACAGAAATAGTACTAGAAGACACGCAGCAACCTTATGTTCAACAGTTGCTGCACGAGCACTTGAAACAGAACATTCAATATAACAGCGACAGAAGCGCTAAGATCGCTGACTAAAACTAAAAAAACAGGAGTTTAATGTGGAAACAGGTACTCTGATATCACTAGCGCTGTACTTTATTGTCATGCTAGGTATTGGGCTTTATGCCTACAAAAAATCTACTGACTCAGTTTCAGGCTATATGCTTGGAGGACGTGGTTTAGGACCTGGTGTTACAGCATTGTCAGCCGGTGCATCCGACATGAGTGGGTGGATGTTGATGGGCTTACCCGGTGCAATTTACGTCTCTGGCGTATCACAGTTGTGGATTGCAGTGGGTCTGGTCATTGGTGCATTCCTTAACTATGTTATTGTTGCACCACGCCTCAGAACCTATACAGAGGTTGCTAACGACTCTATTACTATTCCCGACTACTTTGCCAACCGCTTTAATGATAAAGGTCGTCGGCTGCGTATTTTCTCTTCAGTCGTTATCATTATATTCTTTACCCTGTACACCTCTGCCAGCTTGGTTGCGGGAGGCAAGCTGTTCGACAGCTCCTTTGGCATGGACTACACCACAGGCCTCTGGGTAACAGCTGGTGTTGTTTGCGCTTATACACTGTTCGGAGGTTTCCTTGCGGTCAGTATGACTGACTTTGTGCAAGGTTGTATCATGTTTGTCGCTTTGGTCTTAGTGCCTATAGTGGCTTTTTCCGAACTCGGCGGCTACAGCAGTGTTGTCGGTCAGGTTCGAGACATTAACCCCGATTTCCTTGCCTTCTTTAAGGATGGAGCTACCGGGGAGATGTTAGGCACACTGGGTATAATTTCGCTTCTGGCCTGGGGTCTTGGCTACTTTGGTCAGCCACATATTATCGTGCGCTTTATGGCGATTCGTTCAGTGAGTGACGTAAAAGCGGCTCGCCGTATTGGTGTTTCATGGATGACCGTGTCTATCATTGGCGCCATGGCAACTGGTTTTGTCGGTATTGCTTATGTGGCAGAAACCCAAATGAGCCTGCCTGATGCAGAAACTATCTTCATCATATTCTCGCAGTTCTTGTTCCACCCATTAATTGGTGGTTTCCTGCTGGCAGCTATTCTGGCCGCAATTATGAGTACCATCTCATCGCAATTATTGGTTAGCTCAAGCTCTTTAACAGAAGACTTTTACAAAGCATTCCTGCGTAAAGACGCCAGCGATAAAGAACTTGTTTTTGTCGGGCGCATGTCGGTTTTGGCCGTTTCTTTAGTCGCTATTTGGCTGGCATGGAATCCGGAAAATACCATCTTGAGTCTGGTCAGTAACGCCTGGGCTGGCTTTGGTGCCGCATTCGGCCCCGTGGTTATTCTGAGCTTGTTCTGGAAACGCATGAACCGTAATGGCGCATTAGCAGGCATGTTAGCCGGTGCCATCACAGTGCTGTTCTGGATTTACGGACCAACCTTTGGCGGCGAGCACCTTTCAGCTTATGTCTATGAAATTGTGCCCGGCTTTATCCTCTCAACTCTGGCAGTTATTATCTTCAGCAAAGTTACCGCTGAACCAGAGCAAGAGCTTCAGGATAAATTTGTTGAAATGGAAAGCGTCATTGATGACTACTACCATGGTGACAAGAAAGGCTAAAGTAGCTTTCGCTATGTAACTGATAAAAAGACCAGCCCATCGCGGCTGGTCTTTTTTGTTTTAAGAGTCCAGCCTATAGTGATAGAAAACAAAAAAGGTAAACACTATGGCTAAACTCAACATTATTGCATCGGCCGCAATCGCTTTTTCATGCGCAGCGGCAACTCTACCAAGCAATGCCAGTGACCGAATTACTGGCCATCACTTTGCGACCCGCTCTGAAGCTATGGCACCCACAGCTATGGCTGCAACCAGTCAGCCTTTAGCAACTCAGGTTGCATTAGATATTATGCAGGAAGGCGGTAACGCTATTGACGCAGCAATTGCTGCCAATGCGGTTTTAGGACTGGTTGAGCCTACAGGTAACGGTATAGGCGGCGACTTATATGCCATTGTATGGGATGCCGACTCAGAAAAGCTCTACGGGCTGAATGCTTCAGGTCGCTCTCCGCAGAGCTTATCTTTAGATTACTTTAAAGAAAACGGATATGACTCAATACCTGCACGTGGCGTACTGCCTTTATCTGTTCCCGGTGCTGTAGATGGTTGGTTTGAATTACACGGTCGATTTGGCAATTTGAGTATGGATAATATCCTCCAACCAGCCATAAACTACGCTGAGTCTGGTTTCCCGGTTACCGAAGTCATCGCTTATTACATGGAGCGTAATGCTGAAGTACTAGAAGACATACCAGGCTTTGCAGATGTCTTTATGCGTGACGGTAATGTACCGGAAAAAGGAGAGCGATTTAAAAACCCTGATCTGGCCAATACTTACCAAATGCTCGCCAACGAGGGCCGTGACAGCTTTTATAAGGGTGACATTGCTCACACCATTAGTGATTTCGTGGAGAAACATGGCGGCTTTCTTTCCTACGAGGACTTAGCTCAGCATACATCAACCTGGGTCGATCCTGTCTCGACTAATTATCGCGGGTACGATTTATGGGAATTACCGCCTAACACCCAGGGAATTGCCGCACTTCAAATCTTAAACATGCTTGAACAGTTTGATATCAAAGCAATGGGTTATGACAGCCCGGAGTACATCCATCATTTTGTTGAAGCCAAGAAGCTCGCTTTTGAAGACCGTGCTAAATACTATTCCGATCCGGACTTTAGTGACGTACCGGTTGAAGGTCTTATCGATAAAGAATACGGCAAAGAACGCGCTAAACTGATTAACGCTGAACGTGCCGGACGTTCCTATGAGCCTGGCAACCCACCAACTGAGGGCGATACCATTTACCTCACCACAGCCGATAAAGACGGCAATATGGTTTCTCTTATCCAGAGTAATTATCGCGGTATGGGCTCTGGTGTTACCCCGACAGGCTTAGGTTTTGTTCTTCAGAACCGTGGAGAACTCTTTGCTTTAGATCCAAACCACCGCAATGTATTTGAGCCAGGAAAGCGCCCTTTCCATACCATTATCCCTGCCTTTGTTACTAAAGATGGCAAACCAGTAATGAGCTACGGTGTCATGGGTGGCGCAACACAGCCTCAAATGCATGCGCAAATTCTTATCAACATGATTGATTTTGGTATGAACTTACAAGAAGCCGGCGATGCGCCGCGCATATTGCACACAGGCTCTAGTCAGCCAACAGGCTCTAGTATGAATGACGGAGGTGTTGTTAGTCTGGAAAATGGCTTCTCGAAGCATACACGCCGCGAGCTAGTTAAAATGGGACACACCCTACAGGAGGCTGTTGGTCCATACGGCGGTTATCAGGCTATTTGGAAAGACCATGAGCAAGATGTTTACATTGGTGCTTCTGAAAGCCGTAAAGACGGCCACGCAGCAGGTTACTGATAGAAAGAAGCCGTTTCGCTGCCGGGTAAGCAGCGAAACGGCTTTCTTTACTGCCCCCGAACTAACCTCTTCGCTCGCGATACAAGTCAATTTCTTCCATGATCAAATCACGCATTCTAGTTGTTGTCTCATAACCAAGATCAATAGCTTCCTGACCACGGTAAAACTCCATAATACCTATGTGACCGAGTTTTGGCTGTACAAGTATGTCCGGCGGATCGCCCGCCATACGTGCTTTGGTTATACGCTCCTGCATAATATCAATAGAGCTGGCCATAACGCTAAACATACCGGGTGCTTTATCGCCATTGTTTCTAAAGCGTTCTTTAAAACTATCCAAGTATTCTTTACTGCCGGACCACATATTATCGAAAAAACCATTTTCGTTATCCTGAACTTCCATATCGGCTTTTTCTTTTTCAAGCTGCTCGGCTTCGGTTTGAGGTGGAATACTGCGCCCGCGACGCTGTAGTGCTTTAGAATTCAACTGCGAGTTAAGGTGCACTGCGATAACAAAGTCAGCCCCTAAAGCTCTGCACAAGGATACAGGTACTGGGTTAACCAGGCCGCCATCAATTAGCCATCTTCCGTCAAAAGATTTAGGGGATAAAACCCCCGGCATCGCACAAGAAGCGCGTGACGCGTCATAGAGATCGCCCTCACGCAACCAAATCTCACGGCCACTGTATAAGTCCGTAGCCACGGCACCATAGGTAATTGGTAAGTCTTCGATATTTCGTTGGCCGAACTCTTCCCGCGCACGGTTAAATACCTTTTCGCCGCCAATAATACCGCCATGGTTAAAACCGAAATCCAGCAAATTAAAAACTTCCCAACGGTTCATGCCCTGAACCCATTGTTCTATTTCAGCTAACCGACCTGAAGCATAACCCGCTCCGACTAAAGAGCCTATTGACGTTCCCGCGACCATATTAATCCGGACGCCCATTTCTTCCAGCGCCTTTATAACGCCGATATGCGACCAACCCCGGGCAGCACCAGAGCCCAGAGCCAAAGCGACTTTCACTTCCGACATGTTCTTTTTCCTGCTTTTCTTACTAATGCATCTATCGTACTATGATTATTCATTCGTCAACAACATCACTGAGCAGTTAGATGATTTGGACAGAACGCCAGTCAGGTACATCAGAGCAGCGCCC
>JBNJGQ010000111.1:0-4810 GCA_051747845.1 Pseudomonadota bacterium | reverse complement strand
ATTGGTTTTCAGTTTCACCCTGAGTCGCTTTTAACGCCAAAGGGAAAGCAATTACTTAGTAACAGCATTCAGTATTTATTAACAGGAGCAAAGCCATGAAAGCCCTACAAACTCTGATGTCTGGTGAGTCTCTGACGCAAGATCAAACCCGTGAGTTTTTCCAGCGCTTAATTAAGGGCGAGCTCAACGACATTCAGGTAACCGCCGCGCTCATTGCCATGAAAATGCGGGGCGAAACTCCGGCCGAGTTAGCCGGTGCCGCTGAAGCGATTTTATCCGCCGCGAAACCTTTTGTGCGTCCGGATACCACGGTCATTGACAGTTGCGGTACTGGTGGCGATGGCAGTAACACCATCAACATTTCCACCACAGCTGCTCTGGTTGCCGCCAGTATGGGCCTGGCGGTTGCCAAACACGGTAACCGAAGTGTGTCTTCACGTTCAGGGTCGGCGGATGTACTCGAGGCATTAAAGCTTCGTGTCAACCTAGATCCTTCTGATGCTTCTGCCCAGTTAGCCGATAACGGCTTTTGCTTTTTATTCGCACCGCATTATCACCCGGGCATTAAGCATGCGATGCCGGTCAGACAAACTCTGAAAACCCGCACCTTATTCAACCTGATTGGTCCGCTGGTTAACCCGGCGCGCCCCGATGCACAACTATTGGGGGTTTATAGTGAAGAATGGGTGCAGCCTATGGCCGAAACCCTGCAACGACTGGGTGTTAAACGAGCTATGGTCGTGCATGGAAGTGGACTCGATGAACTGGCTCTGCACGGCCCGACCCGGGTTATTGAATTGCGCGACGGCAAACTCAACGATTATCAGGTGACGCCTGACGATTTTGGCGTACCGACAGCCCCCCTGAGTGAATTGAAAGGCGGCGATGCTGACTTTAACGCTCGTATTCTGGAAGATATTTTAGCCGGAGGCGGCAGCCCCGCTCAGCGCCACTCAGTTGCAATGAACGTTGCGGCTTTGCTGTATTTAAGTGGACAATACAATGATATGAAAGCCGCAACGGCTGCAACACTGGAGCATTTAGATACCGGCCAGGCACTCTTGCATTTACGTCGCGTACAAGACACCCAGGAGACTTACCATGTCTAACAGCATCAGTTTGAAAAAGAATGTGCTGAAAACTATTGTCGAACGCAAAGTTGAGCAAAACAAAGCTCAGGCTGAGCTGATGCCACTGAGTGAGATAAAGTCTCAACTCAGCCCAAGTGACCGTAGCTTATATGAAGCATTAAGTGATGAGCAGGCAGGCTTTATTCTGGAATGTAAAAAAGCCTCTCCGTCAAAAGGTCTAATTCGTGCTGACTTTGACGCACCGCAGCTGGCAAAAAGCTACCAGCCTTATGCCGCGGCCATTTCCGTATTAACCGAACCTGAGTTTTTTCAAGGCCGACTGGACTATCTGACGGCCGTGCGCCAACAAGTGACTCAGCCGGTTTTATGCAAAGACTTTTTTATTGATGAAGAGCAGGTTTATCGTGCCCGTTACTTTGGTGCGGACGCTATTTTGCTTATGTTATCCGTACTCGATGATGCGCAGTATACCACCCTGCGTAATATCGCCGACTCGCTCGCGATGGACGTGCTTACCGAAGTGGCCAACGAAGACGAAATGAAACGCGCCACAAAACTGGACGCGAATATTATTGGTATTAACCACCGCGACTTAACGGATTTAAGCATTGAGCCGAATCGCAGCGCGCAGTTGGCTCCGCTGGCACCAGAGAATGCATTGCTCATTGCTGAGTCGGGTTTTTCCGAACACGCGGACATCCGCCGGGTTGCCCCCCTTGTTAACGGCTTCCTTATTGGTAGCGCATTAAGCGCTCAGCCAAACGTTGATTTAGCTTGTCGAAAACTGCTTTACGGGCAAAACAAAGTCTGCGGCCTGGCTCGCGCAGAAGATGCTATAAACGCTCGCTCTCAAGGAGCCGCATATGGTGGACTGATATTTGTTGAGCACTCTCCCCGCTGCGTGACCGAGGAGCAGGCGATGGAAATAACAGCAGAAGTCGCTGGCCTCGAATACGTCGGTGTTTTTGCTGATCAGCCATTAGAGAGCCTAATCGACACGGCTAAAAAAGTCGGGCTCTGCGCTATTCAACTGCATGGTCATGAAGATATCGACTATGTTGTTCAATTACGTCAACAATTGCGTCAGACAGGTCTGGAAGCCGTCAGAATATGGAAAGCTCTGGCTATTGAAAGCCCGGCAAAATTGCCGGACCTCCCCGTTGATGCCTTTGTTCTGGATAACCGCGGTGGCGGCAGCGGCAAAGCTTTTAACTGGGAGTTTTTGGCGCCATTGAGTACTGAAGAGCGTCAACGCTGCCTGCTAGCCGGGGGCATTGGCCCCGACAGTATTGCCAGTGCAATTGAACTGGGCTTTGCCGGAGTGGACATTAACTCCCAAGCAGAATGGAAACCGGGCGTTAAAAATAGCAGGAAAATAGCTCAAACATTCACGAAAATTCGCCACTACGGCCGATTTTCGTCAAACAAAGTATCAGAGAAGCATACCCAACAGGAGGCTGTATGAGTCAGTCATTACCCGCTTATTTTGGCGATTTCGGCGGCCAGTTCGTTCCTGAAATCTTATTGCCGGCATTAGAACAGTTGGAACAGGCCTTTATCGAGGCGCAGCAGGATGAAAATTTTCAGGCTGAGTTTCGCGGATTGTTGAAAAACTATCTGGGTAGGCCAACGCCGCTTAGCTTGTGCCGTAATCTACCGCTGAACAACCCGAATAAAACGAAAATTTACCTTAAGCGTGAAGACTTACTTCACGGCGGGGCCCACAAAACCAACCAGGTGCTGGGACAAGCGTTGCTGGCTAAACGCATGGGTAAAACGCGTATTATTGCTGAAACCGGCGCAGGGCAACACGGAACTGCAACAGCTCTTGCCTGTGCCCTGCTGGACTTGGAGTGCATTATTTATATGGGCAAAAAAGACGTTGAACGTCAGCAACCCAATGTCTTCCGTATGGAATTAATGGGCGCAAAAGTTGTACCCGTCGATACCGGCAGCGGCACTTTAAAAGACGCCGTCAACGAAGCACTGCGCGACTGGACCTCCAGCTACCCAGATACTCATTACTTATTAGGAACTGCAGCCGGGGCACACCCCTTCCCAACCATAGTGCGCGAATTCCATCGTATGATTGGTGAAGAGGCTAAGGCCCAAATCAAAGAACAGGCCGGTCGTTTACCTGATGAAGTTATTGCCTGTGTCGGTGGTGGTTCTAACGCCATTGGCATGTTCGCCGATTTCATCGACGAAAAAGACGTCGAGCTGGTTGGCGTTGAACCTGCCGGTAAAGGTGTGGAAACCAAACATCACGGAGCTACACTCACCGCCGGGAAGCCCGGTATTTTGCACGGTTGCCTGTCATTTTTAATGCAAAATCCGGAAGGACAAATCGAAGAATCCTATTCCGTATCGGCAGGTCTGGACTACCCTGGCGTGGGTCCTCAGCATGCGCATCTAAAAGCCATTGGTCGCGCGCGCTATGAGTCTGTTACCGATGAGGACGCACTCGAAGCCTTTAAGTTACTGTCGCGCCATGAAGGCATTATTCCGGCTCTCGAGTCAGCCCATGCGTTAGCTTATGCTCTGAAGCGCGCTGCAGAACCTGACGCACCCGAAATTCTCTTGATCAACTTATCGGGGCGCGGCGACAAAGACATTGACCACGTACGCCGTATTTTCAGCGCTCAGAATAGTGCTACGGAGGAACAACAATGAGCCGTTATGAAGCGTGTTTCGCACAATTAAAAGCCGATAATCATGGCGCTTTTGTGCCATTCGTCACCATAGGCGATCCGAATCCGAAACAAAGTGTGGACGTTATTAAGGCACTTATCGATGGCGGCGCCGATGCGCTGGAACTTGGGCTCCCATTTTCGGACCCTGTAGCTGACGGCCCCATGATTCAACGCGCAAACCTGCGGGCCTTAGACGCAGGTACGAGCTTTAACGATATTTTGCAGATTTTAAGAGAAGTTCGCGATTATTCACCGCAAATACCTATTGGTTTATTGGTTTACGCCAACTTAATCTACGCCAAGGGTGTTCGTGAGTTTTATCAGCAAATGAAGGATGTTGGCGTTGATTCAGTGCTTATCGCTGACGTTCCGACCAAGGAAGCGAAACGTTTTGCTGCTATTGCAAAAGAAATTGGTATTGACGCTGTATTTATTGCACCGCCAGATGCCAGTGATGCACTGTTAGTCACCATTGCTGAACAATGCTCAGGTTATGTCTATCTGCTGAGTCGTTCAGGGGTCACCGGAGCTGACACGCAAATGCAGGCGCCGGCGTCTGAGCTGATTAACAAACTGAAGGAAGCCGGTGCGCCACCGACGTTGCTTGGATTTGGCATCTCCCAGCCTGAGCATGTGCAGAGGGCGCTTGCGGCAGGTGCCGACGGTGCTATTAGTGGCTCGGCTGTGGTTGCGCTTATTGAGAAAAACCTCGACAATAACGCGCAGCAAATAGCGGACCTTGAGGCTTTTGTAAAAGCCATGAAGGCCGCAACCCAATTGTCTTAAAGTTGCCGGAGTAGTTAATGGCCCTGTTGTTAGAATATTTACCCATAATCGCTTTTTTTGTGTTTTACAAAATGGCCGACATTTACGTCGCTACCGGCGTACTAATGGCAGGGACAGTGGTTCAGTTATTGGGCCTTAAGTTACTGAAGCAACCACTAACAACACGCCACTGGGTGATATTAGTCGTTGTTATGTTATTCGGCGCAGTAACGCTGTTATTGCGTGACGACTGGTTCATCA
>JBNJGQ010000110.1:0-4868 GCA_051747845.1 Pseudomonadota bacterium | reverse complement strand
ATAGTTTCCATCCTGCTTGCGATGATCATGCTTAAGACTAATACCAGACCCTGTTTGCGTTAAGATCCAGGTGCGCGAATGGTTGTCTCCAACGTGAAACGGAATTTCAATTTTGGTGTCACCACATTTGCGTACGTGCATAATTAGAGGGCCTTCAAAGCCCTCACTTTCAGGGGTATCTACCGTTACTTCTCCGGCGTAAGAGTTGCCACAGTGCTCGTTAATTGCCTCAAAAAACTCAGCCTGAGCTTGAGTGCTAACGCGTGGAGCGGGCTTTACTACCTGTGCAGAGCTGATAAACGGTGCAAAGCTTGCGACGGCAATTGACGTAAGAAAAAGAATATTTTTCATTTTTAGACCATTGGATAATGTTTAATTTTTAATTATATGAGAAAGTAAAACCTGACATGAATCAAAGGCACATGCCAGTACTTTTATGTAAAATTATGATACCAAGCGCAGTAACTGAAGTCTCCGACCTGGAAAATATTCTCGATAACCTCGACGCTGTTGTCTATGTCTCTGACACAGATACTCATGAACTGCTTTTCATGAACAAGTATGCGCTAAAGAATATTGGTGGTGTTAACGAGTTTGACGATGTTAAAGGTAAGCGTTGCTTTGAGGTTTTACAGAAAGGGCAAAGCAACCCTTGTGACTTTTGTACCAACCCATTACTTCCGAAAAATGGCGATACCTACCTTTGGGAATTTAAAAACACTCGTAATAATTGCTGGTACCAGTGTCGTGATCGCTTAATTCAATGGCATGATGGACGACAAGTTCGGCTAGAAGTGGCGGCGGATATTACCGAACGCAAACAGGTAGAAGTAGAACTGCAGGAAGCCCAGGAAGAATTAAAAGTTCTTGCAGAAATCGATAGTTTGACTCAACTGTATAACCGCCGAGCGTTCTTTATGTATGCTGACAAGTTACGGAAAAGTCTCTCTAAATCCTCCTGTCTGGGTTTAATGATTCTCGACTTAGACTACTTTAAAGACATCAACGACAGCTATGGGCACGAAGCGGGCGACACGTTGCTTGCGGCCATTGGTCAGAAACTCAACTCGCTAGCTGATAGTAATACGGTAATAGGGCGTATGGGCGGTGAAGAGTTTGCCATTGTTTTCCATGAAACGGAAAAGCGGCAAAAGCTGGATTTCGCAAACCAGGTCTATAAAGCAGTTAGCAGCGTGAAAGCGCTCTATTTTAACGATATTCTACATTGCACCACCAGCATTGGCGTATCATCACAGCCTGCAAGTACACCACTAAGAGATATCATGCGCGAGGCAGACAATGCTTTGTATAAAGCAAAATCTGCCGGGCGTTCTCAGGTTAACGTAGCTTAAGGCAGCCAAATATCCCCAATAGACGTTTCAGCTGAAAAGTGATGAGCAACTTGTGCTTGCAGAAGTTCACCGCAAGCTAAAGCGTCGGTCATGGCATCGTGAGGCGCATAAAAGGGCAGGTTATAGCGATCTCTGCTATCACTTAAACGAATAGACACCGGCTTTTTACCTGTTAACTTGTCCCAGAAGCTGCGTTTTTGACGGTGAAAACGAGCTTCAATTTCCATGGTGTCTATCAGTGGAAAGTGAATGCTTTCTTTTAAACGTTCTTTAAAGGCGCCTTGTAGAAATGGGCGCTCAATACCGTTGTAATGTACCACCCAAACTTTTCCGGCTACGGCTTCTAATAATGGATCGATAATTTCGGAAAAGTCGGGAGCTCGTTCAATGGCACTGTGTGTTATACCGTGAATGGTAATTGACTCACTGGTTAGTAGCCTTCGGGGTTTAACAATCCATTGCTTTGCCTGACTCATGTGGATTCGGCCAAGTGTCATGGGTATAACGGCAACACTAATAATTCCATGTTTATCGGGGGTCATCCCGGTGGTTTCAAAGTCGACTGCAACCATAGGGACATCGTTAATGGGGTCGCAGCTATTAGCTATGCCCGCCTCATAGTACCTTTTCAGGGCAGGGTACTTGGCTGTTTTGGCCAGTTCTTGAAAACGTTTTGGCCAGTCTATGGTACTTTTTTGTTGTTTATTCTCAGCACCCGGTGGCAGATACAACATCATCAGCCTCCGGAATACTTATAACGCAGGTATTTCTGAGCGTTACTAAGAATTTGAAAAGCATCCTTTAAGTTCTTACGCTCAAAATCTGATAAGTCTTCCGGTGCGACATTGTTATCTGGTGGGTCTCCCGCGTCTAATGCTAAAGCCTGGTGGCGAATTCTTACCATAGAAATGAGTTCAAGCGCATCGCGCAAATCAGGGCCGCGACCTTTCGGAAGCACATTGGCTTCGATAATTTCCTCTAGTCGCGCAAAGGAATTCTGCCGTTGCGCTCCAATGGCCAGGGAATGCACCCGAATTAAATCGGCAACAGGGCCCGTGCCGCGGCGCTTCGTATTAATACTGTCACGGTGTTTGCCGTCTTTTTCCATCACAAAGTCTTTAAAAAAACCCAGCGGAGGCGTTCGGTTTAATGCATTACGAGCCATAGAGCCAAGAAACCGCTTGTTTTTCGGTGCTTTTTTACGAATAAGCTGATTCAACTCTTTCGCAAAACGGGTCTCACCACCCACACCGTCCAGATCAAAAAATATGGACGACTGCAGTAACTTCTCTGGCGACGGGTTTTCTATCCAGTCGGTAAAGTAGTGTTTCCATTTAGAGAGAGGCTGCCGCCAGTTTGGGTTTGTTGCCATAATATCGCCGGTGCAATAAGTATAACCACAGGCATTTAAACCATCAGAAACAAACTGAGCGATATTAAGAAAATATTCATCATGTAGTCTGGGGTCAAAGCTGTCATCCAGCACCATTGCGTTGTCCTGATCCGTCACAACGGTTTGTTCGTCTCGTGCCATCGATCCCAGCGCAAGAAAGCAGTAGGGCACCGGCGGCGGCCCGTATTTCTCTTCGGCTAACTCTAATAGACGCTGTTTGAAGCTGCGCCCAATGGTAGCCATGGCCGAGCCGATAATGCGTGAGTTGGCGTCTTCGTCAACCATACGCACAAAGCTCTTATGCACGTCAGGTACCAACTGAGAGAGTTCTTCAATGCTGGTTTGCTTAAAAATGCTGGAAACAACGTATAAACTACTTTGCGATTCATGCCTTGCTACGTCAGACAAAGCAATAACGCCGACCACTTTCTGCTGACGTAGCACCGGTAAATGGTGCAGATTCGTACGCAGCATAGTTAGAAAGGCTTCAAAAACTCGGTTATTGTGCTGAATGAAAACTAAGTTTTCAGACATAATGTCAGAGACCGGACTGGAGGCATCTCTGTCTACTGCAAGCACTCTTTTACGTAAGTCTTTGTCGGTAATTATGCCAACAGGCTTGTCTTGTTTTTTGCCGTCATAAATAAGCAGTGAAGACACTTTCTCATCTGTCATGAGTCCCGCGGCTTCACGTATTGATGCGCTTTTGTCAATGGCCACAGGGTCGCGTGTAATCAGCGTTTCAACTCGGGCTGACAAGGTTCGGTTACGGTTTCCGTGCTCTTTTACCGCGTGACTGACGCGGCGTTGTTCTTCCACTTCAACCGCATCCGCAAAAGAGTCGTATTCATCATAAAAGCGGTTAAACAGCTCGCCCGGAATGTAGTAAAGCAATGTATCTTCAATGGTTTTAACCGGGAAGCGGACACGGCCTTTACGAAGCAAACCGGCTTCACCAAAAAAGCCACCTTCGTCCAACCGGTTAAACAGTGAACCGTCTTTGTGGTAGGTCTCGATTGAGCCACTTCTGACCACATGGAGGGAGTCAATATGCTGATTAAACTCCAGTATTTGAGTCTTCGCTTTGAAGTAAGCGACCGATGTGTTTTTAGCAGCTAATTGAAGCTCTTCTTCAGGTAACTCATTAAATGGAGAATACTTGCGTAAGAAGTTCAGTATTTCTACGTGCTCAGCTTCCATATAAGCACCTTAAAAAGTGAGCGACACCCAGAGGTGTCGCTCGTGGTAGGTTATTTTGTGGTTTTACCAACTCTTGGTTCAGAGCGCAAGCCCTGAACGACTGCGACACAAGCCGCTAATAGCACAAGAGTGAAAGGTAAGCCTGCCGAAACAGCCATTGCCTGTAGTGCAACTAAACCACCGCCCAGTATCAGGGCTATCGCGACTAAGCCTTCAAACGTACACCAGAAGATACGCTGAGGTACTGGTGCTTCGACTTTACCGCCGGCACTGATGGTATCGATAACCAGTGAACCCGAGTCAGAAGAGGTAATGAAGAACACCATAACAAGGATAATACCTACAAATGAGGTAATACCTGTCCATGGCAGGCCTTCCAGCATAACGAATAACTGTAACGGAAGGTCTTCGCTGGCAATTTTCTCTGCACCACCGATAAACTGCTCAATGGCAGCTGTACCGAATACTGTCATCCAGAATATGCAAGCCAATGAAGGTATAAGCAAGACTGAAATTAAGAACTCACGTACGGTACGACCGCGTGATACTCGCGCAATGAACATACCGACAAAGGGTGACCAGGCAATCCACCACGCCCAGTAGAAGGATGTCCAGCCTTGTGAATAGTTTAAGTCTTCACGGCCAACCGGGTTGGATAAAGCAGGGAGGTTCACAACGTAATTGTATAGGTTGTCAACAAAGCCCGTCAGAATGGCCATTGTAGGGCCAACAATAATCACAAACAGCATCAGAAGTGCCGCAAGTGACATGTTCACTTGCGACAGCCGCTGTACTCCGGCTTCAAGCCCAGCTAGTACTGAAACTAAAGCGATAGCGGTTATGCCGATAACAAGCAGAACTTCAGTTGTATCGCCTTCAGCCCAGCCGAATAAGAAGTTCAGTCCGGCTGCAGCCTGAGATGC
>JBNJGQ010000109.1:0-4951 GCA_051747845.1 Pseudomonadota bacterium | reverse complement strand
CGAGCAAAAAGCCGACTGGGGCACCGCAGTTTGGGAAATTCGTTCAGTTAACCAACGTTATCTGGAAACTTACTTTCGTTTACCGGAAACCTTCCGTTCACTGGAAAATTCACTACGTGAGCAGTTTCGTAAAAAGCTGCAGCGGGGCAAAGTTGAATGCAAACTGAGCCTGCAGGTAGATGAAGCCCAGCAAAGCGCCTTGTCGATTAACGAAGACCTAGCGAAAAGTGTTATTGCCAGCGCCAAATGGGTAAGCCAGCACTCCGCCGCCGGGCAGTTAAACCCTATTGATGTTCTAAAATGGCCCGGCGTTGTTGCTGCTCAGGACCAGGACATGGACGAGCTGCAAAAAGACGTTCTGGCTGCTTTGGAAAAGACCACCAACGACTTTATTGAAAACCGCAAAAGTGAAGGCGCAGCTATTGATAAAATGCTGCAGGAACGTTTAGACGGTGTGACCACACAGGTAGCTTTTGTGCGTGAACGCATGCCGGAAGTTATGGCGTGGCAACGCGAACGCTTACTAACCCGTTTTGAAGAAGCTAAAGTTGAACTAGAGCCGCAGCGTGTAGAACAGGAAATGGTGATGTTGGCGCAGAAAACTGACGTAGCCGAAGAGCTCGATCGCTTAGACGCGCACGTGGAAGAAGCTCGCAAAATATTGAAAAAAGGCGGCCCCTGCGGACGCCGCCTGGACTTTATGATGCAAGAGTTCAATCGCGAAGCAAACACCCTGGCCTCTAAGTCTATTAACTCTGACATTACCGCTGCTGCGGTGGAATTAAAGGTTTTGATAGAGCAAATGAGAGAGCAGATCCAAAACATCGAGTAACTCTTGTCTCTATAATCACTCTTTATTTGGCTCATTCTGTGAGCCAAATAAGCTGCTCATTCGGCTCACGGCCTAAAAATAGAGAATAACGAGTCACTATTACCAAGTAGTGCAGCGCAACAAAAGCTTTCATCTAGCTTAACAACAACCACACCCCACCAAGGTACAGTACGGTAATAAGTACACTTTCCAGACCAATACGGCCGGGGCCCTCGCGTTCACGTCGAATAAGGCCCATGATAAGAATGGCTGACATTAACAGCGTCAGACAAACCCAGAACAAGGTATCGTCGGTCATGGAGTGATAAATCGATCCGTCGCGGTAGGCAATATCGGATGCGGCAGTAAATAAGGTATCAAACGCATTGCCGCCGATAATGCCGCCTACGGCCAGGGTTAATGCACCACGGCGAACGGCTGCGACGGAAGTGACCAACTCCGGAATTGAGGTGCTAATGGCGGTTAGCATAACGCCTACTATGGTTTGGGTCAGTCCGGTCTCTGCGGCAATGACAGTTGCTGAAGGCTCCAGCATGTAACCGGCAAAACCGAGCACGACAAACAGCACAAAAAACTCACTGGTAAGTCTTACCATTGACGGCATAAGCTTTATGTCATCCGGCTTGTCTTCGCGCGTTTCACGAGTTTTGGTCGGAGCCCACATGGGGGCATCGTGCGCCCGGTGAACAAGGTGAATACCATAGATATATACAAGAAATAGTATGGGTGTGACAGGGTGTAGCCCCCAGACCGTGACATTAGGCAACAGTGGGGTCATAAGAATAAGTGAGAGCAGAACAATAAGCAGTGCGTTTTGCATCATGTTCGGAACAGACGCCGCCGCATGTTCAAGATTCGCGCGTCGGTAGACCATATCGGCCACCGCCAGGAAAAAGGTTTGTACCGCAATACCACCCAGGGCATTACTCATTGCCAGCTCTGCATTACCGTTCCATGCAGCGGTAACAGACAGTACGGAGCCGCCAATGGAAGTTGTACCACCCAGTAACACCGCGCCTGCAGCCGCTTCACCTATACCGGTGCGGTCGGCAAGCTGATCGACAATGCGGGTAATGCGGGTACCGGCAATAGCAATAACCAGAGCGCAAAGCCCAAATACCGCCAGCCCTTGAAATAAACTCCAGTTTTCAGGGTTTAACAAACGCCAATGCCCCTTACTACGACTGATAAAATGAGTATAGCTAGCTGAATAGGCGGGTCAAACGCCAGGCAGGGTAACATTGCTGTTATTAGGTTATCCTATGGCTAGAAAGCTATTAAAGGTGTTTATATGCGAAAAACGGACAAAAAGCTGGAACGGGAGATAATCCGCGAGCTGACTCAGGTGTGTGAAGCGGCAAAGTTTGAACATGAAGGCTTTATTTGGCTCACGCATGAAGTGGATTATCAGCGCTTTCCGCAAAGTTTAAAGGTGACGCTTGTGTTTAACGAGAGCGTAAGCAAGGATGTATTACTTGCCGAATTTCAGGCGTTGATTCCCAAAGTGCAGTTCGCACTTGAGCCTGTAATAGGTGAGCCCTTGCCTGCGGCGCAAATTGAAGCGTGCCGGGAACATACACTGCAGTAACTGAAAAAGGATTTACCATGCGTTATTTAGCTTACTGTTTTATGTTCTTTTGCTTTGTCTTATCGACTCCCAGCCTGGCGGCTTCCGAGCGCTCTGAGCAAATTAAGCAATTCGTCGCCGCGTTTAATGCGCACGATGCGGAGCTAATGTCACAGTATGTGACCGATGATATTCAATGGCTGTCGGTAAATGGTGACAGAATAGCAGTTGAAACCAGCGGCAAAACTGAGCTCATTAAAGAGATGAGCGGATATTTTAAATCTTGCGCGTCGTGTCAAAGTGAACTCGCCGACATAACCGTATTGGGAAATCGTGTTAGCACAATAGAAAAGGCAAGTTGGCGGCAGAACGGAGAGCTGAAATCGCAGAAAAGTCTGGCGATTTACGAGTTCTCTAATAACCTCATCCGTCGCGTTTATTACTTTCCTGCGGAATAAGTTATCTCGCAAAGGTGCTCGAGTTATTACAGACGTTTTCACTGGGTTGTCGGCATAGACGTTTGGGCGTAGCAATCACCCTTGCTGTCGTCTCTTCATTGACATCCCGTGCTGTACACGCTATCAAGTGGATGAAACAACAGGAGAGAACACACATGTTTGAATATAAGAAAATTGCACTGGCTGTCTCGCTGGTGCTAATGACAACCGCATGCTCTGACGCTTCCAAAGAAGAAGCGACAACGGCAAATGCTCAGTCTCAAACCGAAACGTCTGAAAACGCTACTCAGAATGTTGAACAGACCGAATCTGAAAAGGCGAATAAGCTGTTCGAAGACATTTTTATGGAAAATGTCATGCGCAGCCCAATGTATCAGTCTTACCTTGGTATTAAAGAAGACCAGGATAAATGGGACGATATTTCTGAAGAGAGCGCCAAAGAAGAGTTGGCTTTACAGAAAGAGCAGCTTGAACGAGTGAAGGCAATTGATGAGTCAAAGCTTGATGAGCAAACCAAAATAAGCTGGATGCTGATGAAGCAGAAGTTGGAAAACGACATTGCTGACTTTAAATGGCGCCATTACAACTATCCGGTTAACCAGATGTTTGGTATGCATTCCAGTGTTGCTTCGTTGCTGATTAACCAGCACGGTATTAGCGAAGTAGAGGATGCACAAGACTACATTGCTCGCTTAAATGGTTTGCCGGGGTTATTTGATCAGTTAGCAGAGAATCTGGAGTTGCGGGCCGAAAAAGGCATTATCGCACCGAAATTTGTTTATCCGTACGTAATTAGCGACAGCAAAAATATCATTACCGGTGCACCGTTTGACGATGGTGAACCCAGTGCCTTATGGGAAGACTTTTCGAAAAAGCTGGATAGTCTGGATATTGACGACAGCAAGCGCAATGAGCTGTTAGATTCCGCTAAAAAGGCCATGCTGGAGTCGGTTAAGCCTGCCTATGAAAACTTAATTACTGCGGTAGAAGGTGTTGCTGAGCAAGCTACGACCAAAGACGGCGCCTGGAAATTCCCGGACGGTGAAGCGTTTTACAATAATGCGTTGAAGCGCACCACGACCACTGACTTAACTGCAGAAGAAATTCATGAAATCGGTTTAAGTGAAGTGGAGCGTATTCACGATGAAATGCGCGGTATTATGGAAGAAGTGGGTTTTGAAGGCACGCTTGAAGAGTTCTTTGTCCATATGCGCAATAACGAAGACTTTATTTATCCAAGTACGGAAGAAGGTCGCCAGCGTTACCTGGATGAAGCAACAGCTTACATCGATAACATGCGTGAACGTTTGGATGAGCTGTTTATCAAAAAGCCTAAAGCTGACTTGATTGTTAAGGCAGTAGAACCTTTCCGTGAAAAGTCTGCGGGTAAGGCCTTCTATCAGCAGCCATCAATGGACGGGACGCGTCCGGGTACGTACTATGCGAACCTTTATGATATGGACGCTATGCCCACGTATCAGATGGAAGCACTGGCCTACCACGAAGGTATTCCTGGGCACCATATGCAAATTGCGATTCAGCAAGAGTTGGAAGGCATTCCTAAATTCCGCCGCTTTGGCCGTTACACCGCTTACAGCGAAGGCTGGGGACTGTACACCGAGAAGTTGCCGAAAGAAATTGGTTTGTACAAAGACCCATACTCCGACTTTGGCCGCTTAGCAATGGAGCTATGGCGTGCGGTTCGTTTAGTTGTTGATACGGGTATTCATGACAAGAAATGGACGCGTGAAGAAGGTATTGATTTCTACGTGACCAATACACCGAACGCAAAGTCTGACGCGGTGAAAATGGTAGAGCGCCACATTGTCATGCCAAGCCAGGCAACGGCTTACAAAATTGGTATGAACAAAATACTGGAATTACGCGAAAAAGCGAAATCGGAACTTGGCGATAAGTTTGATATTCGTGAGTTCCATGACGTTGTGCTTGGCAGTGGTCCAGTGCCGCTGAACATTCTGGAGCAATTCGTTAACGATTACATTAGTGAGACGAAAAGCTCTTAGAAGTAAGCTTTAAAACGGCAATAGTCGTGTTCTATTCAGCGCACCACCCTTAGCAAGGTGGTGCGTTTTT
>JBNJGQ010000108.1:0-4981 GCA_051747845.1 Pseudomonadota bacterium | reverse complement strand
TGAGAATGGCAAACCTAAGTTTTCCATTTCTAAGATAGCTTCAGGGCCAGCTTTACACATGTATTCGATAGCATCCTGGTCACCGATATAGTCCGAACCTTTAACGGTATCGAACATGTGCCATTCCCAGTTATCTTCATGCGCATTACCTAATGCTACGGTAATACCACCCTGAGCAGAAACTGTGTGAGAGCGTGTTGGAAACACTTTGGACATCAACGCGCAGCTCAATCCCTCTTGGGAAATTTGCAGCGCTGCTCGCATGCCGGCACCGCCAGCACCAATCACCACTGCATCATATTCTAAAGTTTTAACAGTCACTTAAACACCCCACAGTACGAATAAGCCAGTGAGCCAAACAGCGATTAGACCAACGCTGAAAACCAGTTGGATAAAAGCTCTGAGACCGGACGCTTTCACGTAGTCTGTTGATACTTGCCAAATGCCAATCCAGCCGTGAATTAGCACAGAGGACAAGGCCAGCATAGTGAATACTTTCATCCAAATGTTGGCAAACAACCCACTCCACACTTGATAAGTTACATCTGGCGTAAACAGGAAGAACCCAGCCATGAACAGTGAATATAGAACCATTACAATCGCGCTGGCTCTCAATAAAATAAAGTCATGAGAACCGCTACGACCAAAAGTAGCTGCTGCTGTTACCATAGCCAAACTCCTACTAATACGGAAAAGATCACAGAAAGAGCAATTGAAATAATTGCGCTTATTCTTCCGGAATCGAGTTCTTCCCAGTAGCCCATGTCCATTACTAAGTGACGCAGACCAATGATTAAGTGAAATCCTAGCGCTGTCAAAATACCCCAGCCAATAAACTTCGCAATAAAGCTGGTCATGATACTCTCGATTTGAGCAAAGCCTTCCGGGCCACTAAGTGACACAGCAAAAGCCCAAATTAAAAATGCCAGAGAGAACAGCATAACAACACCCGAAATACGGTGCAGTATGGATGCTTTGGCAGCGGCAGGAAACTTGATAGTTGATAAGTCTAAATTAACAGGTCTTTCTTTTTTCACGATAGATTGCCTTTTAATAAAGCACAAAAGAAATGCAATTTTCGTTTGCGCGACACAGATACATGCCACCAATACGGCGCAAAGTATATCGAGCCAAACCATTAATTACAACGAGAAACTCAGATTTGAGCGCTCAGTTAATGCTCCCTACTACTAAAGTCTAACGTAACTCAGTAATTGTTCAATCAGAGTAATCTTTTCGTCATGTTTATTACGTATGTTTGACTATAATTGGTTCATGTTCCCCGATTAAAATTGACATTTAAGGGCATGATCGAGTTAAATTAGCGCACTTTTTCAAAGTAGACAGTGAGGAGAATTCCTTATGGCTGATCGTAAAGCCACTTTACAGATTGACGGCCAATCCATTGAATTGCCGGTACTTTCACCTGCGGCAGGCAAGGATGTAGTTGACGTCCGAACTTTGGGCAAACATGGTTACTTCACCTTTGACCCTGGGTTCCTGGCTACAGGCTCTTGCGAGTCGGCTATCACCTACATCGATGGTGAAAACGGAGTTTTGCTGCACCGCGGTTACCCAATTGGCGAACTGGCAACAAAGGCAGACTATTTAGAAGTTTGCTACATGTTGTTACATGGCGAAGCGCCGAACGAAAAACAGTACACTGAATTTAAAGAGACCATTACTAAACACACTATGGTGCATCAGGGAATCCATAACTTCTTTAATGGCTTCCGCCGTGACGCGCACCCAATGGCAATGCTATGTGCAGTAACCGGTGCTTTATCATCTTTCTATCACGATGATTTAGACATTCACGATGAAAACCAGCGTTTACGCAGTGCTTACCGCCTAATTGCTAAGATTCCAACCATTGCAGCAATGGCTTACAAATTCAGCATTGGCCAGCCGTTCGTATACCCACGTAACGACTTAGGCTACGCAGAAAACTTCTTAAACATGATGTTCTCTGTACCAGCTGAAGATTACAAAATTAGCCCGGCTGTGGCTCGTGCAATGGATCGCATCTTTACTTTGCATGCCGACCACGAGCAAAACGCATCAACTTCAACCGTTCGCCTTGCCGGTTCTTCGGGTGCAAACCCATACGCCTGTATTGCAGCAGGTGTTGCTTCTTTATGGGGACCTGCGCACGGTGGTGCAAACGAAGCTTGTTTGCGTATGCTGGCTGAAATTGGCTCAGTAGAGAACATTCCGAAATACATCGAGAAAGCAAAAGACAAGAACGACCCGTTCCGTCTGATGGGCTTTGGTCACCGTGTCTACAAGAACACAGACCCACGCGCTACTGTTATGCGCGAATCATGCCACGAAGTATTAAAAGAACTTAACCGTGACGATCCATTATTGGACGTCGCAATGGAACTGGAACGTATCGCTCTGGAAGACGACTACTTCATTGAGAAGAAACTGTTCCCGAACGTTGATTTCTACTCTGGTATCGTACTGAAAGCTATTGGTATTCCGACCAATATGTTTACTGTTATCTTTGCGCTATCACGTACTGTCGGCTGGGTTTCTCACTGGCACGAAATGATGGGCGAAGCAAACCAGAAAATTGGTCGTCCGCGTCAATTGTATACGGGTTATACAAAACGCGAATTTACACCAATCAAAAAGTAAAAACATCGTGTTTTAAAAAAGCGCTCATCTGAGCGCTTTTTTTATATCTATCGCTAATTAGTTCGAGTACATCGCTTTTTATCCCTTACAGAACGTGCAACTTACCATCAATTTCTTTATACTACGTCGCATTTCGTTGGTCGCCCAAGAGCTGACAGACAAATTCATTTTCAACGTGCTTTAGCAGGTTGCAAGATAATTACAGAGAGGCTTATGCAGCAAGTAGTCAATGTACAACAACCCATCATTACGCCACGTAAGTTCAAGGTATATCAGCATCGCCAGTTAGATAAAATTGAGGCGCTTAAAAAGGTTCCTGCTGACATGCGCTTTGAGATGAAAGTCGTTGCTAATGTTCTGCCATTCAGAGTTAACGAGTATGTCTTTAATGAACTCATTGACTGGGAAAATGTACCCAATGACCCGCTGTTTCAACTGACATTTCCACAGAAAGACATGCTGGAACCGTCAGCATACCAACGTATGGCTGATTTGATGTCCGGTAAACATACTACCAACGAAGTGTTTGACTTAGCGACTCAGCTACGTGATGAAATGAATCCTCATCCCGCAGGCCAAATGCAAATGAACGTGCCTCATGTTGACGGTGAACCCTTGCCTGGCATGCAGCACAAATACCGTGAAACGGTACTCTTTTTCCCGGCTCAGGGTCAGTATTGTCATTCTTACTGCACCTTTTGCTTCCGCTGGGCGCAATTCGTTGGTAAAGCGACACGCTTTAACTCTAATGACGCGGATCAATTACATCGCTATTTAGCTCAGCACAAAGAAGTGACCGACCTACTGGTCACCGGTGGTGACCCTATGGTTATGCGCACACGCAAGCTGGCTCATTATTTAGAGGACTTGCTTAAGCCAGAATTTGAGCACATTAAGACCATACGTATTGGTACTAAGTCATTAACCTTCTGGCCTTATCGGTTCATTACTGATCCGGACGCAGACGACATGCTGCGCCTATTAGAGCGTTTAGTCGCCGGCGGTAAGCACGTATCCATTATGGCGCATTTAAACCACCCGAATGAACTGCGTACGGAAGTCTGTCAGGAAGCTATTCGTCGCCTGCGCGCTACCGGTGCACAAATACGCTGTCAGGCTCCGCTGCTTAAACACATTAACGATGACCCCGATGTCTGGGCTTCCATGTGGGAGAAGCAAGTACAGTTAGGTATGATCCCTTACTATATGTTTGTTGAGCGAGATACTGGCGCCAAACGTTACTTTGAAGTACCGCTGGAACGCACTTGGGAGATTTTCCAAAAAGCTTACCAACAGGTATCCGGCATTGCTCGCACAGTTCGCGGGCCCTCAATGAGTGCAGGTCCTGGTAAAGTGGAAGTTCAGGGTGTGACCGAAATTGCAGGCGAAAAAGTTTTTGCTTTACGCTTTATTCAGGGACGCAACCCGGACTGGGTTCAACGCCCCTTCTTTGCTAAGTACGACCCGGATGCAACCTGGTTACATCAATTAAAGCCGGCTTTTGGAGAAGATAAGTTCTTTTTCGAAGACGAATACTCAAAAATGGCAGCGATGGATTAACCATCGACTGCCCGTTCTCGTGCCCGCTGCAGGTCTTCTTCTGTATCAATGCCAGCAGCCGGCGCCAGAATAGCTTCGGCCACGTGAATACGCTCTCCGTGCCAAAGCACTCGCAATTGTTCTAGGGATTCAAGCTGTTCTATAGGGCTAGCCTGCCACTCAATATAACGTCTGACAAAACCTGCCCGGTAAGCATAAATACCAATATGTCTGTGGTAATGGTCTGCAATGACATTGGTTTCCCGCTCGGCCGACAAGTTCTCCCTGTCCCATGGAATAGCAGCACGACTAAAATACAGTGCGTATCCGGCTGCATCGGTAACAACCTTCACTGTATTAGGGTTAAAAATATCGTCAGCATCCGTAATAGGAACGGCTAACGTCGCCATGGGTGCCTGTCGTTGGTTGGCTAAATTATCCGCTACCTGCCGAATAATTTCAGGCGGGATGAACGGCTCATCGCCCTGCACATTGACTACCACTTCATTTTCCGCAAGCGCCAACTGTTCAATAACCTCTGCCAATCGTTCAGTGCCCGACGAATGCTCAGTTGAAGTCATCATCACTCGGCCACCAAACTTCTCCACGCCTTCTTTTACTCTGAGGTCATCAGTTGCGACGATCACCTCGGCAGCGCCACTGGCTTCTGCCCTTTCAACCACGTGCTGGATCATCGGCTTACCACCAATGTCAGCTAACGGTTTACCGGGTAAACGGCTGGAACCATAACGTGCAGGAATAACGACGGTAAAACTCATGAAGGAACCTTTTCTAGCTC
>JBNJGQ010000107.1:0-5000 GCA_051747845.1 Pseudomonadota bacterium | reverse complement strand
TCAAGTTTTTCATTGTTTTCTAAAAGTTGTGTTTGATCGACATGATGGCTTATCAAGGTTTCTACCTGCTTTGCAAACTGGGCAAGTAAATTATAGTCTTCGTCACTGAATTCTCTGGGCTTGTCACTCATGATGCACAGGGTGCCAAGAATAACCCCGTCAAAAGGTGCTAAAGGCATACCCGCGTAAAACTTTAAATACGGCTCGCCTGTCACCATAGGGTTATCAAAAAAGCGCTCATCCAACATGGCGTCTTCAACAATAAGAGGTTCTGCGCAGGCAATAACATGCGCACAAAAAGAAACCTCTCTACTGGTCTCGCAAACCGGCAGCCCAACAGATGATTTAAACCATTGGCGCTTTTCATCCACAAAGGAAACTGCAACCATAGGAACATTGAAAACCTGCTCGACTAACTTCACCAAATTTTTAAATTCAGAATTCTCTTCACTGTCGAGAATATCAAGAGACCTAAGAACGGCTAAACGCTGTGCTTCATTGGCCGGTATATCTGCTGCTGACAAAGCATTTCCTTTTATCTTTCGATTCTATTAATCAATTCTTTACGTAACTTTTCTAAAAACCGATGAGTTGGATCAAAAAAACACTAAAACCATTATTGCGAATCATTCTTATTTTAATTATCATTCTCGCCGCTTAATTCATTGAAACTGAAATTACTTTTCAAAAAAGGTAAATCGAGTCCGTTATGAAAAAAACGATCTTAGCCAGCACCATATTTACAGCTCTTGCGGCTCCTGCTCTAGCGAATAACTCTGCCGTAGTCGATACTGATATCGAACAAATTAAAATTATTGGTAGTAAAACAGAAGCTCGCAACGTAGCAGGGTCAAGCGCCGTTATTGACGAAGAACAGATGCGCATTGAAGTTCCAAGCGACATCAACCAACTGATGAAAACCATTCCCGGTATTTATGTCCGTGAAGAAGACGGTCAAGGCTTGCGTCCTAACATCGGTATTCGCGCAGCAACGGCGGGTCGTGTCAGCAAGGTAACTTTGCTGGAAGACGGTGTCATGATGGCTCCGGCACCATACTCGAACCCGGCAGCCTACTACTTCCCGACCACCTTCCGTATGTCATCAGTTGAAGTATTAAAAGGCGCTCCTTTATTACGCTACGGCCCACAAACAACCGGTGGCGTTTTAAACCTGGTTACAACACCTATTCCAGAAGACTTTGGCGGACAGGTTTTGACTCAGTTTGGCGAAAACAGCAGTCGTGATATTCACGCTCATGTTGGCGGAACTGAAGGTCAATGGGGCTTTTTGTTAGAAACCGTACAACGCAGCAGCGACGGATTTAAAGAAATTGACCGTAGCGGCCGCGATGCCGGTTTTGATATTGAGGACTACGTTGCAAAACTTCAGTGGACAGGCGAACGTCAGAGCCTGTTGGCTAAAGTGCAGTATTCCGAAGAAACCTCGAACGAAACTTACCTTGGCCTAACTGACGCCGATTTCGCTCAGAATGAAAACCGTCGCTACGGGCTTTCTGAAATTGATCAGATGGATAACTCGCATAAAGGCTACAGCTTAAACTATGCATTTGAAGCGACTGATAATCTGACTTTCAATATTTTAGGCTACTACAACGACTATGCTCGTAACTGGTTCAAACTGGATGGCGGTAATGCCTACGTTAGTGCGGCTAACAGTGGCGACGCTGATGCTTTGGCTATCCTGCGCGGACAATTGGACGAAGCTGGATTAAGCTACAAAAACAACAACCGAGCTTATGAGTCTAAAGGCATTGAAGCCAATGCGCAGTTTGCTTTAGGGACTCATAATCTGGAAGTGGGTGTTCGTGATCACAGCGACGAGATGGATCGTTTCCAGCCAATTGAGATTTTTGATCAGGTTAACGGCAGCTTAGTTTACCAAGCTGAAGTTATGCCTACCGGCAGTAATAACCGCTTAGAAGGTGCTGACGCAATCAGCTTCTGGCTGACAGACCAGTGGCAGGCAACCGAAAACCTTAACGTACACTTTGCCCTGCGTTATGAAGACGTTGAGTCTTACCGTTACCAATTTGCTGATACGGCTCGCGAGCAACTGGACAGCACACGTTCAAACGACAGCGACGAATGGTTACCGGGCGTATCCTTCACTTATGACGTAAACGATAACTGGCAAGTATTGGCTGGCGCACATAAAGGCTTTTCTCCTTTAGGTGGTGGCGCTACCGAAAACCAGGAACCTGAAACCAGTGACAACTTCGAAGCTGGCGTTCGTTATAACCAAGGTTCATTCTTCGCCGAAGCCATTGGTTTCTACAGCGACTTTAGCGACACCACTCAGCAATGTTCAATTGCTAACCCTTGTGACAATGGTGCTGAATCAGGCTCTTATGTGCTGGGTGAATCAACAGTAGCGGGTCTGGAATTACAGGCAAGCAATACCTTTGAATTGGGTCAGTTCCTTATGCCAGTTGATTTGGCTTACACCTACACGAAGGGTGAAATCAGTCAGGACAACGCGGTGACAGGTTTAATGGACGGCGATGAACTGAATGATATCCCACAGAATACGTTCAGTGTTCGCGTTGCGCTAGATAACAACAAAGGCTGGGTAAACTATGTAGTCGGTAAATACATTGACGAAATGTGCGTCTCTGTTGGCTGTAACCGCGACAACAGCCGCTTTAACAAAACCGAATCACTGTTTGTGACCGACTTTGTTAGCCGTTATGAAGTGGACAATAACATGGCGGTTTACTTCAAAGTTGAGAACCTGTTCGATCAGCAGAAGATTGTTGCTCGCTCACCACATGGTGCGCGTCCTAACAAACCTCAAACAGCCTCTTTAGGTGTGGAATACACTTTCTAAAAACAATCCCTCCCTGGATTTGTTATGGCCCCATGTTTATGGGGCCATTTTTTTCTGGGTCGCCTTATTGAGCTAAGTTAATCAAGTAATCCGCTAACGCACCCATACCCGTTTTATTAACACCCGCTTCGCGCTCTGCACTTTGGTTATAATTGGTGTTGGTGTTCACGTCGTAAACGTACAGTTCACCTTTTGCGTCTTCAATAAACTCAATGCCGGCCACATCAATATCATTGGCTTTCAAAAAAGCTTCTAGCGCAAAAATAATTTCATGGTCATTAAATCGCTGCGTAATAGTGAATTTATTGGGCTGATTGTCCTCAGCAGAGGATTCGCTGGTTGGGCAAAACGCATCATCCACACTACACACGTCGGCAGGGCATAACTCAAAGCCCTGCTCAGTATTAACGTTAACCGCGTAAACAAATTTTTGCCCGACAAATTCGCTGCGCGTAATATGCGGCTGCTTTGGCTGAATGTATTCCTGTAAAAGCCAGATGCCATCTAAAGGCTCTTCATAATCGTCACTGTCTATATAGTTCTTTAAGCCAGCAATATCATCAAACTTAATAACGCCTAAGCCTTTGCCACCGCGATTAGGCTTTAAAATTAGTGGCCACTCAGCAAACTTCTCAGCGGCATCTGTCAGCAGTTCTTTTCCTACAACAGCCTGTGTTTTAGGCACATTAAGCCCGGCTTTTTGCAACGCCGCATATTGCGAAAGCTTACACACTTCCAGCGCCAGTACTCGGGTACCGTTAACTACGGTTCGGTTACTGTTCTCCAGCCAGGTTAACGCCATGCGAGTCAACTCTGGGGCAAATCGATGGCCCCGCGTATGCGAAGAGGCGCTCATACGGTTATAGTAAACCGCATCATCAGGAGACTCCGAAAAAGGTACAACCCCCTTATCCAGGAACCATTCTTTGGCTTCTACGCCGCGCTTTTCAAACTCTGCTCTTAGCGGCACCAGCCACTCTTCATTTTCGTGCAGAATAACAATATCTCGCATGTATACCTCTTAGCGTCTCAGCTGATGTATCAGCAGAACTACGACAATAAAAATGATGCCTGACAACAGCACCTGCCATGGCACAAAAACGGCCAGTCCAAGACAGCTGGCCAAGCCTATTATGGATACCCACTTTGGCACAAAACGATCACTCTTTGTGACTTTCAGTGCCGCCAAATTCGTAATGCCATAATACACTAAAACGGTGAAGGCACTGAACGACCATGCGGTCTTTATATCACCAATTGCGACCAACACCAGCATGACAATACAAGTGAGCCAGGTTGCCGGTGGTGCCGAGGTTTGTTGCCCGTTTAAATTGGCAAAACGCATTGGCAAATCGGCTCTGCGCCCCATAGCCAGGACCACCCGCGATACTCCCAAAATTAAGTTCAGGATAACTCCGCCCATAGCCACCACGGCACCAATAGTTACCAGCCATTGTACGGGTCCATTTGGCAGTAAACTTGCCAGGGAGAAATGTTCTGCCTGAAAGTCAGCTATGCTGGGGAAATGCAATAGAGCGCTACCAACACCTAAGTACAGAAGCGTCACAACCGCCAGAGTTAAAACTACGGCCAGAGGGATAACCCGACGTGGGTTTTGTACTTCTTCACCCATAGTGGCAATACGCCCATAGCCTGTGTAGGCAACAAAGAGTAAGGCTGAAGCCTGTAATACCTGCCACCATGCAACAGATGAATGCTCTATTATCACAGCGGTTTGCTGATGACCTGTAACAATAAAAACCAGCAACGCGACTATGCTGATGGTAACAATAGCCGCATTAACCCAATTTGTGCGCTTAACGCCGCCCAATACTAATAACGTAAATAGCACTAACACCGCAGCCGCTATCCATTGTGCAAAATATGACGGTATTGCCGAGGCATTCGTCACATACCAACCTATCGCCAGCGCGGCGGTAGCCGCTGATGCACTTTTTGCTACTACAAATAAACTGCCGGCCGTTACACCATAAGCCGGAGTCAGGAAACGGTACCCGTATTCATAAGTACCACCGCCCACCGAGTGTGCGGAAGCCAACTGCGCCGAAGACAAGCCATTACATAAGGCCGTTACCGCAGCAATAAGAATGGCCCATACAACGGCACCACCGGCAATATCTGCACCAATACC
>JBNJGQ010000106.1:0-5063 GCA_051747845.1 Pseudomonadota bacterium | reverse complement strand
TACTACCAGTCTCAACTAAAGCCCTTCCCACTACCGCGCTTCCGCCGCCTCGGCCAATGGCTCTACTACCACTACGGCCGCCTGCGCGACTGAAGGTGAGGTGGCAGAGAGAGAGCGCTGAGGCTATAGGGGCTACTATGGAGGACGCCCGTGAATACATCCCTGTAGGGCTTGGGCAGCGCCATCCATGGCGCTGCACACCTCCATAGTAGCCCACTCTAACCGTCGGGCGCGCTCTCTATCCGCCATCTCACCCCGTATAAAAGGCAGGCTAGTCGCTTGCAAGCGTTATGAGTGTTGAGTCCTTCTGTGGCGGAGTGTCGAAGGCCATGGATGGCCTTCGTCAAGCCCTCATGGATGAGCTCGTAGCGTCTCCGCCACAGAAGGACTCAATGCTCAAGCGAAGCAAGTGAGTAGCCTGCCCCTCCGCTACAGGCCGAAGACGATTTTTTCGCTTTTGAGCATTCGGGCTATGTATTTCATCAGCAGCAGTGCGGCTGCCAGAGTGGCTATTGCGCTGATTACGGTTCCCATTGCGTTGACGTTCTCGCCGCGTATCAGTGACAGAAATGCCTGATGCTGACCGGTTAGCGGAAGGTAATAGAGAATAGGGTTTTTAAGCCTTGCGAATTCGACACCGAATGATGCTGCCATTGGAATGATCAGTAAGAAGCTGATGTAGGTTTGTGCTTCTTTGAAGTTCTTGGCCCGGAAGGACACAAACAACTGCAGCGCTGTGGCGAACAGTGCTAATGGCACCAGCAGTATGAACATCAGCACCATCATGCCCACACTGAAATTCACGTTCATGCCAATTTCGTGTAATGGCACGTAGGCAAAAATAATGGGGATGAGTACCAGTGACAGTATTGCCCCAAACAAAGAGAAGGTTGTTGCGGTCAGTGCTTTACCGGTAACGATATCCCAGGTACTTAGCGGCTGACTCAGCAGGAACTCCAGTGAGTTACGCTCTCGTTCACCTGCACTAATGTCTATGGCGACGTTCATGCCGGACCAGAACACGGACAGAATGATAAAGACCAGCACACTGCCCATGATCAGAGCCGCCTTTGAGCCGCGGGTCGCCAGGTCCTGTTTCTGCAG
Source organism: Pseudomonadota bacterium (assembly GCA_051747845.1). GTDB lineage: Bacteria > Pseudomonadota > Gammaproteobacteria > Enterobacterales > Alteromonadaceae > Idiomarina. Next base: position 3,959 of record JBNJGQ010000106.1, on the reverse strand, counting down.
TTGTACCGGCTGAATCACACGAGGGTCGACACCGCGCAGTGTTAGACGGTACGCGGCTATTTGGCTTGAATAGGCCTGAACTGCCTGCTCTACTCGTTTAATGTCGGTTTGTTGTTTTTGCGCAGACCAGTCTGCCCGTAAAGTCACTTCTACCGGCTCTGCTTTGCTAACGTTTTCCTGCCAGTCTTCAGGTAAAGTAAGGACTATAGGCGTTTCGGTTTTTGCCCACTCGCCTTGCTTCTGGACTACGCCGCGTTCGTTAAGAAAATCAACCAGCTGTGGTGCGTTTTCTTCGCCTTCAATGGTGATTTCAATGTCGGCTTTATCGGTCAGTTGCGTTATCAGAAAAAAGAACGCCACGGCCATTAACAGGGGGCCGAAAAAAGCGTAAGACATAGCAGCCAGAACGGAGCGTTTGTCACGAATGGCGTCGCGAAACTCTTTTTTCCATACAGAGGTTAATGCACTCATTAGGCTGCTATCCCCTCGTCAGTACCAATTATTTTCACGAAAGCATCTTCCAGTTGTGGCTCGCCTGTCATGTCGCAAAGCTCCTGCGGGGTTCCTTCTGCGGCAACTTTGCCGTTTGCCATAACCACCACCCGGTCACAAAGTGCAGCAACTTCCTGCATTACGTGGCTGGAAAACAAGATGCAGGTACCCTGTGCACGTTGCTCGCGCAGCACATCTCGTAAAATGCGGGTACTCATTACATCCAGTCCGCGGCTGGGCTCATCAAGAATCAAGTGCTTAGGGCTATGTACCAGTGCCTGAGCCAGCGCAACTTTCATTCTCTGGCCTTGCGAAAAACCCGCTGTACGCCGGTCAGCTAACTCTTTAATGTCGAGCTTTTCTATCACTTGTTCGACAGCTTGTTTTTGCTTGCTACCGGTCAGACCATGAAGTCCGGCAAAGTAAGCCACTTGCTCACGCACCGTCAAACGCTCGTAAAGGCCAAATTTATCGGGGAATATGCCAAGGTTACGACGCGCATCGATTGGGTTCTGATTGGCATCGACACCTTCAATTTCAGCTTTACCAGTATCGGCCTGAAGTAAGCCGTAAATAATACGCAAACAGGTGGTTTTACCGGCCCCATTAGGGCCAAGGAGTCCGGTAATTTCACCGTCTTTTGCCTGAAACGAGAGCGAGTCCAGCGCTTGCACATTTTTGAATGTTTTTGTCAGTGCATCTACGTTTATCATCTCTTATAGCCCCGCTGCATTTTGGTTCAGTACAAAAGGCTTAAGACTCTGCTTAGCTAAGCAACTACCGTCTATAATTTCGATTGAGCCTTGCTCAATAAAGTCCGCAACAAGCTGATTAGCGCAAGTATGGCTGGCAATAGTATGGCCTGCGTTTGGCGCCACTAAATGCTTACTGTTGGGTAAGGTCCGGTGCGCAATTTCACCCCATTCTGGCGGGGTTACCGGATCTAACTCGCCTGATAATAACAATACCGGCTTGTCGCTCACCACAGGATCAGACCAGTAACCGGGTACACTCGATGAGCGCCAACCCGCACACATATCGACGAAAGCATCGCCGGTACGGCTGCCAATAAACTGATTATCGCCGTCTTGCTGAAGCAGCTCCGGAGTGGCTCGCGGCAGGTCTTCAGAACATACGACCGACAACATTAGACCCAGATAAATGCTGCTTTGAGACATAGTGCCGCCCATGAGTCCAAGAATAGCGTGGTAGTCTCCTGCCGCGGCAGAATGGATAGCATAAGGTAAAAGTTGACGAGTATTCGGGTGGTATAATGCTACTCGCATAATGGAGCTGAAACGCCCCGGTGTCAGCTTGATTTCCAGAGGCTCAAAGGACAAAGGATCGCGCGTTTCCAATAAGATATCCTGAGCTTCAAGCTCAGCCATTACTTCATAGTATTCCTGTTCGAGGTTTGGAAACTTCTCGCGGCAAGCGGTTTGCTCGGAGCAGTCTTCTAACATGGCATCAAATGCGTCAGCTCCGTGTTGACCAAAAGGACCAATAACAACCTGAGGTGGCGCAATGGCATCTAAAGTAGCAGTGCGAACTGAGCCTGGTGCTTCACGCAAATAAGTCAGCCCGACCCGGGTGCCGTAGGAGCCGCCGTACAAATTCAGTTGCTCAATGCCTAAGTGCTCACGTACTCGTTCGAAATCTTTTACTGCGTTAACGGTGTGATATTGCGTTGTATCAGTATCGGGGTACTGCTTCAGGCATTCGCGGCTCAACTCTGCAAGATCTTGCTCGTCGTCAGCGCGGATGAGTTCATCCGGACGCTCGATATCGCATTTCAGCGGATGACTTTTTCCTGTGCCACGTTGATCGATTAAGAGAATATCGCGCTTCTGGCGCACACCGTCAAACATGCGCGCTATCATTGGCGCAAGTTCTGTCGCTGCCTGTCCGGGGCCTCCTGCCAGAATCAGCATTGGGTCAGCCTTGGCGCCTTCCTGAACTGCCGGCAACACGGCGTAATAAATACCGATATGCTTGCCTTCAGGCTGGTCATAATTTTCCGGAACTGACACCGTTCCACAATGCAATTGTTCCTGCACGCCGGGAAGATAACAGCTTGCAGCTTCGGTTGTTTTTGTCTGTGCCAAACTACTAAACGGGACTAAACCCAATAACAGTAAAGGCAAAGCTAGTGCCATCCATTGTTTCATAACGATTCCGTTTGTTTGCATAACGGATCTATTGTCGTAGAGAACGGGGCAAAATTACAAGGTAAGTCACTGATTGAATTGTTAGAAGATGTAAAAAAACCCGCAAACAGAGCTTGCGGGTTTTTCGAAATACGGAATAGGCCTTTTAATTAAAAGCCAGCGCGCTCTTTAATTGCTTGAGCAATAGCGCTGTCGCCATGGCCATTAGACTGAGCCCATTCGTAGTCCTCTGAGCTTTGCAGTTCGTCGACTGAAAGGCGGCCAACAATAAAGCTACCAATTTCTTGTGAACCGTTCGCCATTGCGAATTGCAGTAGGCTTTGCCCGTTACACTGAATGCCGCTGTAAATATCACGTACGCGGACACGAGAGTCGCGCAATTTCTTACGCATACGCATAGTGTCGTCACCTTGTACGTATGTGCACAAGCTCAAAGCCAATTCATTTGCTTCTGCGCTCTTTGAAAATGTTGCGCCTGTCGCTGCAACGGCAGCCATCAAGGTGCCTAATACAATCGCTTTCATGTAAAACCCCATCACAAGATTGTTCAAAAATTCATCAGGGATGATACTACGAACTAGAGCTTGCTGCAATGGCCTAAAATTGTTGTAAGTTACTGAATTTATAACTTCTTATTAACGTTTCTTGTCGAAAATAAGGGTACTGAAGTTATGTGAGTTACGCTCGTCAGCGGCAAAGTTTTGCCGCTCTACCTCTTGCCAGTCAGCGACTTGGAGATAGTCAGGAAAGTAAGTATCACCCTCAACATTTAGATCTATTTTAGTAACATATAGACGGTCCGCGAGTGGTAAAAATTTTTCATAAATTTTTCCACCACCAATGACCATAAGTTCATCAACCGGGCCTGCAGCGGCAATAGCTTGTTGCACACCAGATACCCAAATGACCTGACTGTCCTGATTTTCCGAACGATCCGTTCGACGGCTTAGAACGATATTTTTGCGTCCGGGTAAAGGTCGACCAATTGATTCAAAGGTGCGTCGCCCCATAACAATTGGCTTACCCAAAGTAATTTTTTTGAAATATTGCAACTCATCCGGAAGATGCCATGGCATTTTATTATCTTTGCCGATAACCCGGTTATCTGCCATTGCAACCACAAGTGAGATTTTCATTCGACCATACCCTTCGTTCGTAGCCTGACGCTTACGTCAGGATCCATATCTCACCTGACATGAATGTCAGGCTACAGTGTTCACATCAGTCTACTTTTGATAAATGACTTCGACATCGTGATCATCATCATCGTCGTCATCTTCGTCATCCTGCTCTTCTTCC
>JBNJGQ010000105.1:0-5064 GCA_051747845.1 Pseudomonadota bacterium | reverse complement strand
GGGTGCCCTGTATTGCCGTTAACGAGTTTTTCACGATGACATTGGCGAAGTTGTCTGGGCTCAATGTGCCAGAAGTTGACTTCCGGCGGTATGGCGAGACACCGACTCTGGTTGTTGATCGGTTTGATCGACACTTTGATGCTGAGCATCAGCGTGTTCGCCGCCGCCATGTTATTGATGGTTGCCAGGCTGTTAATCTACCGCCGTCCTATAAGTACGAGCGGCAATTTGGTGATACGGGCGATGGTATTTACATTCGTGATGGTGTGTCTTTCCCTAAGCTGTTTTCGGTACGCACCAATAACGCGCTTGCTTACCATACTGAATTGGTGAAATGGATGACCTTCAATTTATTGAATGCTAACTACGATGCACACGGTAAAAATATCAGTTACTTCGTTGGTAAAAACGGATTGGAGCTTGCGCCTTTTTACGATTTAGTGAATGTCGAAGCCAGTATTCAGGATATTCGTGAAAAGCGTCGCGCTGGCGCCATCCCCACAGAGATACCGCAGGTCTTTGCTATGTCGATAGGGGACTACGAAACAGGAAGTTCAGGCAATTTTGATAAGCCAATAACCAGCTACATGTTGGCAGACTTTGCAAAAACGGTCGGTTTGCCAGTGACGCGTTTACAGCTACTAATGCAGCAGACGTTAAAATCTGTTTTGGGCTCACTGACAAAGACTAAAGAACAGGTGTTTCAATGCTCAATTAGTGACGTTGAGAAAGGTCATGTAGAACTCTGCATTCGCATTGTTGAGAATGAAGCAAAATGGCTTCAGGAAAGTATTTCAGAATTACCAGGTATGGAAAAATACGTGTAAGAAAGGGCATAAGCCCTCCCTTACCTGTCGCTTAGAGTTAAACTCTAAAGCGTTTAACTAATTCGCTCAAATCAACAGCCAGACGCGAGAGCTCTTCGCTGGAAGCGTTGGTTTGTTCGGCGCCGGAAGCGGTTGAGTTAGACAAGTCACGAATACTGACCAGGTTCTTATCAACGTCACGAGACACATTGGCTTGCTCTTCCGCTGCACTGGCAATGGATGTGTTGTGGTTGTTGATTTCGCCGACAGCAGTGGCAATCAGTTGCAGCGCTTCGCCCGCTTCACGAGCCACATCGAGTGTGCGAGTCGCTCGTTCCATGCTTTTCTCCATGGTTGACACAGAGCGGTCGCTGGATTCATTAATAGCTTTTACCATGTCTTCAATTTCAACGGTCGATTGCTGGGTTTTATGAGCCAAAGAGCGTACTTCGTCGGCAACCACCGCGAAACCACGTCCTGACTCACCAGCGCGTGCGGCTTCAATGGCTGCGTTAAGTGCCAGTAAGTTGGTTTGTTCGGCAATACCACGAATAACTTCCAGTACCTTGGTAATGCTGGTGACTTTCTCTGCAAGTTCAGTAACGTTACTCGACGAGTCACCAATCTCTTGTGACAACTCTTCGATTGCTCTGACGGTTTGGCGAACTCTATCGTCACCTTGTTGTGCTTGACGGTTGGCTTCTTCAGACGCTTCCGACGCATTTTGTGCATCCTGAGCAACGGTTTCGACAGCGGTAGTCAACTCGTTAACGGCAGTCGCTGCCTGTTCGAGTTCTTCTGTTTGCTGCTGAATGGTACGAGTTGAGTCTTGTGTCACCGAGCTTAATTCTTCAGAGGTTGATGCCAGCTGTTCGGAAGACTCAGAAATAGTACTGATGGATTCGCGTAGCTCATCACGAGTTTTGATCAATTGTCTCAGTAATTGAGCCGGTTCGTCGTTGCCGACAACGTCTATGGTTTGAGTTAAGTCGCGAGAGGCGATGACTTTAGCAAAATCCACAGCGGCAGATATTGGGCTGACGACACTTTTGGTCATCATAATAGCAAAGAAAATGAGTAACGAGACGACGGCAATAATCGCAATGATGACAGCGATGTTGGCACTTTTATACACACTGGTTGCATTATCGCCGGCATCACTAATTAACGCCATTTCGCGCTGCTGAAGTTGGTTTAATTTCGCTGATATTTCTGTGCTTAGTGGAATTAATGAGTTTTCACGCAGTGATGCAATAACATCAGGAAGTTTTGCATTAACTAACTCTAAAAACTGCTTGTTGAGCTGCCAATATTTTTTATCAAGCGCTTTGTACTCGTTAAACAGTTTTTGTGCTTCAGGGTCTTCGATAAGAGAACTGTATTCTTCCTGGGCTTCTTTTAAACTGGCCGAAGCTGAATCTAATCTATCTAAGTAGCGTTGCAGGCGGTCAGGGTCGTTTAAATAGGTGTAAACGTTAGCTGAGTATATGTTGACGTAAAGAAACTCGTTATTTAGTGCATTGACTTTTTCCACTGCAGGCACTTGCTTGTCGGTAATAACATGCATGCGATCGGCAATGGCGCCCATTCTATTGAGAGCAAACAGCCCAAGAATGATAACGAATACGCCGATTAGACCGAATGCCCCAATGGCTCTGGTACCTATCGAAAACTGTCGTAACATATGATTGTCCTTTTACTAACTTTTAAACGACCTGGCATTAATCTAAATCAATGATGCTGCTTGTTTGTATCGGCAGCTAGTTGGAAAAACAATAGCTTTTTAATAACTTTTTTAGCTTTTCTTGAGTGGGTTCAATGGTTTCGGTTAATAAGTACTCATCGGGTTGGTGAGCTTGCCTAATTGAACCGGGACCCATGACCAACGTTTCGCAACCTAACTCTTGCAGAAAAGGCGCCTCAGTGCAGTAGTTAACGGCCTGCGCTTGTGACCGGGAAATTTTTTCAGCGAGTTGCACCAGAGCTGAGTCGGGCGCTTGCTCAAATGCCGGTACCGGGTGGTGTAGAGATATCAATTCGATTGAGCCAGGGTAGCGGGTTTGAATACTTTCCGTGGCTTTGTGTATATGAGCGTAGAGCTCGTCTACAGACAGCCCGGGTAATGGGCGCACGTCTAAATGCAATTCACAGCAGCCGCAAATTCGGTTAGCGTTATCGCCACCGTGAATGTGCCCGAAGTTCATGGTTGGTTGTGGCACAGTGAAGCTTGAATTTGAATATTTATGCTTAAATTCTTCTTTTAATTTCATGAGTGAAGAAATGACTTCGTGCATCAGCTCTATCGAGTTAATACCTAATGACGGATCAGAGCTATGACCGGAGCGCCCGGTAATACGAATGACCTCACTCATATGGCCCTTGTGTGCGTAGACCGGACGCATATCTGTTGGTTCGCCAATAATGCAGTAATCCGGGTGTAGGTTAGCAAAGCGACTGACTTCACGGGCGCCATTCATAGTGGTTTCTTCGTCAGCGGTGGCCAGCACCATAATAGGTTTGCCTTGTTCACTAGCATTCAGTTCACTCAAGGCTTGTACGACAAAAGCAAAAAAGCCTTTCATATCAATACTGCCAAGCCCGTACCAGCGGTTATCCTGTTCGGTTAATTTAAAGGGATCGAAGTTCCAGCGACTGGCATCATAGGGCACTGTGTCGGTATGACCTGACAGCAGCAGACCGCCGCTTCCGGTACCACGGCGCGCTAGCAAATTGTACTTTCCTTGTTGGCTATTCAACTCGTTGATTTCGCAGTCAAACCCAAGCAGTTCGAGCCATTCAGCTAATAAATGAATGACTTTCTGGTTGCTCTGATCCCACTTAGGGTCGGTCGCACTGATGGACGGCTGAGCAATGAGCTGCTGATACATAGAGAAAAAAGACGGCAAAGAACGGGCGGTTACCATAGTTTATCCTTAATATAATTATTCACTATTATTGCATAAATATATTTATTTAGTTATTCTGCATTTTTACTCAGGAACAGCAATAGGTTTTTGTCACATGCAGTATCAACCCGCGCCGTCACACTCAGTCGCTATTATCGGAGCCAGCGGTTACGTTGGAGCCGAGCTTAGCCGTTTAGTGCAGCAACACCCGGCGCTTAGCCTTTTTGGTTGCTATGTGTCTGAGCATAGCAGTGATGCTGGTACCTTGCTGAGTGATTTGTATCCACAATACGCACATTGTCTAAAAACTCCCCTACAAGGCCTGTCGGATAACGAAAAGTCGAGCATTAAACACCAGGCTGACACTGTGTTTTTATGCACGGGGCATAGTATTAGTGTTGCACTGGCGCCTGAGTTTCTTGAGGCCGGTTTAAAGGTGATTGATCTGTCCGGCGGCTTTCGCTTAGACGCAGTTGAAGACTATCCGCGCTTTTATGGGTTCGAGCACAAACAGGAACGTTGGCTTAGGCAGGCCGTTTATGGTCTTGCTGAATGGTATCCGCATGAGATAGCGGCAGCTCAGTTAGTTGCGGTACCTGGCTGTTACCCGACAGCCAGCTTAATGGCATTACTTCCGCTTAAAAAAGCCGGTTTACTTAACAGCAGCAAAGTTATTATTAATGCGGTGTCCGGGGTGACGGGAGCAGGGCGTAAAGCGTCTCTTGCTACTCAGGGTGCAGAGCTTTCTTTGCAGGCATATGGTCTGTTTGAGCATCGGCATACGCCGGAAATAGCACAGCAATTGCAACATGAAGTGCTGTTCACTCCGCACTTGGCGCAATTCCCTCGCGGTATTTTGGCCACTTTGTACGCAGACCTTAACGCCGATGCCAATGATGCTGATTTAACGAACGCTTACCAATGCTATGGCGAGCAACCCTTAGTGCGCTGCAAAAAACAGGCTCGCCCGGCCATTAAGGACGTTACCCATCAGCCGTTTGTGGATATCGGCTGGCATCGTGACGGTAACCAACTGATTGTGCTGTCGGCTATTGATAACTTGCTGAAAGGCGCGGCAAGTCAGGCTATCCAGTGTATTAACCTACAACTGGGGCTGCCAGTTGAGGAGGGGCTGCTATGAGGGTGATAAAGCTTGGCGGCAGCCTGCTGGAACAACCGGAAGCCTTAAATACGCTTTTTCAGTCGCTGAAACAAAACGATGATAAAACCGTATTGGTGCACGGTGGCGGATCCCTGGTGCAGCAGTGGTTGGCAACAGCCGGTTTGAACAGCGTAAAGCAGAACGGCTTAAGAGTCAGTCCGGAGCAGCACATGCCTTATATTGTCGGCGG
>JBNJGQ010000104.1:0-5181 GCA_051747845.1 Pseudomonadota bacterium | reverse complement strand
GCTATCACTTCGTCGCAATGGCAGACGTTAAGCACATTTAGCGATTCATCGCCTTTAAAGCGGGCGTTTTTGTCGGCAAAAACGTACATCAAACCGCCACGAGCGCGAACCTCTTCAATATTCGATTTCAGCTTTTCCAGCAAATCGTTGTTAGGTGCTACGACAATAACCGGCATTTCTTCGTCAATAAGTGCCAGTGGGCCGTGTTTTAGTTCACCAGCGGCGTACGCTTCGGCATGAATGTATGAAATTTCTTTCAGTTTTAACGCGCCTTCCATAGCAATAGGGTATTGATTACCACGCCCCAGGAACAGGCTATGCTCTTTGTTGGCAAAGTCCTGCGCTAACTCTTCAATTTCATCCGCCAGTGACACCGCTTCTTCCAGCTTGGCCGGCAAGGCCTGCAACGCGTGGACAACAGCTTCTTGCTGTTGCTCTGGCATGCCGCGGTATTTGCCAATACCTAAGGTCAGCATCAGCAGACCGGTCAACTGGGTAGTAAAGGCTTTGGTTGATGCCACACCAATTTCCGCACCGGCGCGGGTTAAAAAGGCCAGATCTGATTCGCGTACCATAGACGAGGAGCCCACGTTACAAATGGTCAGGCTGCCTTTATAACCCAGTTCTTTCGACAAACGCAGTGCTGCTAAGGTGTCTGCCGTTTCACCACTTTGAGAAATGGTGACTAACAAGCTGTTCGGGTGAACATAAGACTTGCGGTAGCGAAATTCCGAGGCAATTTCGACATTGCACGACACATTCGCCATAGACTCCAACCAGTAACGCGCCACCATACCTGCATGGTAACTGGTACCACAAGCTACGATTTGAACGTGTTCAATGTCTTTTAAGATACTCGCGGCATCTTCACCAAAAGCGTTATCCAGAACGGTGGTTTCGGACAAACGGCCTTCCAGCGTATTACGCACGGCAATAGGCTGCTCATAAATTTCTTTTAGCATGAAATGGCGATACTCGCCTTTACCACCTGCGTCATAGCTGACATCGGACTCAATAATTTCGCGCTCTACAGCATTGCCTTCGGCGTCATAAATGTCTATTTCAGTGCGGTTAATGTCGGCTACATCGCCTTCTTCCAGGTAGATAAACTGACGGGTCACCGGCAATAAAGCTAACTGGTCAGAAGCCACAAAGTTCTCGCCAATACCCACACCAATAACCAGAGGGCTACCGGAACGGGCAACGACTAAACGCTCAGGGTACTTGGTATCCATAACCACAGTGCCATAAGCGCCTTCCAACTGACGTACTGCCGACTTAACGGCAGCCAGTAGATCGCCATGCGTTTTCCGCTCGTGGTGAATTAAGTGAGCGATTACTTCGGTGTCAGTCTGCGAGTTAAAAACATAGCCTTCAGCTTTTAGCTCTTCACGCAGACGTTCGTGGTTTTCAATAATACCGTTATGCACAACGGCAATTTCATCTTCGGAGCGGTGAGGGTGGGCATTAGCTTCAGTCACACCGCCGTGCGTTGCCCAACGCGTATGCGCAATACCAATAGTCCCGTCTAACGGGTTCTGGTCTATAGCGTCTTTAAGCTCCTGTACTTTACCGGTACGACGCACACTTTTTAAATGCTTGTCGGCGTCAATAACAGCCACACCAGCCGAATCGTAACCCCGGTACTCCAGTCGTTTTAAGCCTTCCAGCAAAATACCTGTTACTCGACGTTCCGACGTCGCGCCTACAATACCGCACATAAGTTAACTTCCTTTTTTCGACTGTGGACGTTGCCATCCGCTGATATTACGCTGCTTGCCCCGGGCTACAGCCAGTTCGTCATCTGCTACCGCCCGGGTAATTACCGAGCCGGCACCGACGGTTGCATTTTTACCAATGGAGACAGGCGCAACCAAAGAGCTGTTTGAACCAACAAAAGCGCCGTCACCAATTTCAGTAAGCGCTTTATTCACACCATCGTAATTACAGGTAATGGTACCTGCACCAATGTTTGCGTATTCACCCACCTGGGTGTCGCCAAGATAGCTCAAATGACTCGCCTTTGAGCCTTTACCTAAACGGCTTTTTTTCATTTCGACAAAGTTTCCGACCTGCGCTTCATCCGCAAGTTCCGCGCCGGGTCGCAACCGCGCAAACGGACCGACTTTACAGCCTTTCGCCACTTTTGCGTCTTCAATATGAGAGTTCGCGCGAATAACCGTGTCGTCGCCAATAACGGAGTTTCTAATGACACAGTTTGGCTCTATAAAAACCCGGTCTCCAAGAACCACATTACCTTCGAAAACCGCATTAATATCAATAGTAACATCGCTGCCGGCGCTCAATTTACCACGGCAATCAAAACGAGCGGGGTCAATTAAAGTCACGCCCTGGGTCAAAAGCTCTTCTGCCTGACGCTGTTGCAACGCGCGCTCTAACGAAGCTAACTGCTGGCGGTTATTGGCACCTTCCACTTCCTGAGCGTTGTCAGGCTGTGCAGTGGCAATATTCACGCCTTCCTGGGCCGCCATTTCAACAATATCGGTCAGATAATACTCTTTCTGCGCATTGTCATTACTGAGTTGCTCCAGCCAGCTTTTTAATTTGTCACTGTCGGCAATCATAATACCGGTGTTTACTTCGTTTATAGCTAGCTGCTGGGCATTTGCGTCCTTTTGCTCAACAATACCGGTTACGCTGCGACGTTCATTACGCACGATGCGGCCATAGCCTGTAGGCTCGGCAAGCGTCATAGTCAGCAGGCCAAGCGAAGTGTTCGCGCTGGCTGTTACCAGTTTAATTAAGGTTGATTCTGTCAGCAGCGGCACGTCACCATACAAAATAATGACTTTTTCACTGCTTTTCAGGTGCGGGATAACCTGTTGAACGGCGTGACCGGTACCCAATTGTTCGCGTTGTTCAACCCAGGTTAAGTCATCGCCTGCTATCGCCTGTTTAAGCTGATCACCACCATGACCATAAATTAAATTAATGGCATCTGGCTTCAGTGATCTGGCTGTATCGATAACATGCTCTACCATAGGTTTATTCGCCACTTTATGCAGCACCTTAGGTAGCTCCGATCGCATGCGGGTTCCTTTTCCTGCGGCCAGAATAACAACGCGTAACTTCATATTAATGGATCCTTAATTCAGTATCGCTGGCGTAAGCCTTATGACATAAGGCTTATTGTAACGACAAAAAAGGCCCTGTTGCACTAACAACAAGGCCCTTTACGTATTTTAACGCAGAAGTTTTAGCGCTTAAGCTTACGAATAATATCGATTTGAGCTAAAGCACGGGATAGCTCAGCAATAGCTTCTGCATAGGTCACATCAGAACCTGAATCGGCAATGGCTTCTTCAGCGCGTTTCTTCGCTGCTTCTGCTTCCTGCAAGTCAAGCTCGTCACCACGAACAGCAACGTCCGCAAGAACAATAACGTGACCAGGCTGTACTTCTAACACTCCACCGGCGACATACAGAAGCTCTTCGTCGCCCGCTTCATTGACATACCGAACCATACCTGGTTTGATTTTTGTCAGCAGGGGCGCGTGACCTGGGTAAATACCCAGCTCACCTTCGCTACCAGAGACCTGAACCGTTTGTACAACGCCTGAGAACAATTTGTCTTCAGCGCTAACAATGTCCAGATTTAATGTTTGTGTTGCCATTCAAACCTCCCGGTCGGTTACAGGTTTTTGGCTTTTTCTACCGCTTCTTCGATGGTACCAACCATGTAGAAGGCCTGCTCTGGCATATCGTCGTAATCACCATCCAAAATGCCTTTAAAGCCGGCAATAGTATCTTTCAAAGATACATATTTACCTGGAGCACCAGTGAATACTTCGGCTACGAAGAAAGGCTGCGACAAGAAGCGCTGAATTTTACGAGCACGAGATACTGACAGTTTGTCTTCTTCAGACAGCTCGTCCATACCCAGAATCGCAATGATGTCTTTCAGCTCTTTATAGCGTTGCAGTACTTCCTGAACACCCATTGCTGTGTCGTAGTGCTCATCACCGATAACCTGTGGGTCCAACTGACGTGACGTTGAATCCAGTGGGTCAACCGCAGGGTAGATACCCAATGACGCGATGTCACGGTTAAGTACAACGGTTGCATCCAAGTGAGCAAAGGTTGTTGCCGGAGATGGGTCAGTCAAGTCATCCGCTGGTACGTAAACGGCCTGTACCGACGTAATTGAACCCGTCTTAGTAGAGGTGATACGTTCCTGCAGAACACCCATTTCTTCGGCCAGGGTAGGCTGATAACCAACCGCTGAAGGCATACGGCCTAACAGTGCTGATACCTCAGTACCGGCCAGGGTATAACGGTAGATGTTATCAACGAAGAAAAGTACATCGCGACCTTCGTCACGGAATTTCTCAGCGATAGTCAAACCCGTCAAAGCAACACGTAAACGGTTACCCGGTGGCTCGTTCATCTGACCATAAACCAGTGATACTTTATCCAGAACGTTTGAATCGTTCATCTCGTGATAGAAGTCGTTACCTTCACGAGTACGCTCACCAACACCGGCGAATACTGAGTAGCCGCTGTGCTCGATAGCGATGTTACGGATAAGCTCCATCATGTTAACGGTTTTACCAACACCAGCACCACCGAACAGACCAACTTTACCACCTTTAGCAAACGGGCAAATCAAGTCGATGACTTTGATACCTGTTTCTAACAGTTCGTTAGTATTTGACTGTTCTTCGTAGCTTGGTGCCGCACGGTGAATAGACATTTTTTCGTCTTCACCGATAGGGCCCGCTTCATCAATTGGGTTACCCAATACATCCATAATACGGCCCAGGGTCTTCTTACCCACTGGAACCATGATTGATTCACCGGTATTTTCAGCGGTGATACCACGACGCAGACCGTCAGTTGTACCCATTGCGATGGCACGTACGATTCCGCCGCCCAGCTGCTGCTGAACTTCAAGAACCAAACCTTCTAAGCCACCTTCGGTCACTTTCAGTGCGTCGTATACTTTTGGTACAGCGTCTTGTGGAAATTCTAAATCCACAACGGCGCCGATAATTTGTACGACCTTACCTTGACTCATGACGTTTCCTCTAACTCTTCAATTCTGTTAACCGTTGCCGCGTTATACCGCTTCGGCGCCGGACACGATTTCCGAAATTTCTTGCGTAATTGCTGCCTGACGTGCCTTGTTATATCGCAATTGTAATTGGTCAATAATGTCTTC
>JBNJGQ010000103.1:0-5222 GCA_051747845.1 Pseudomonadota bacterium | reverse complement strand
GGCTGAAATAAACAAACGACCCAGCCCCAGTAAAATAACAGCAGCAACTGCGCCACCGGCAAACAAGGCCGTCGAAAGCCACCATTGCTGACTGTAAATTACCAGCAGTGCGTAAATGGTTCCGCCACTCAGTACCCACTGCAACCAACGCACCGCATTACCAGCCGTCAACTGACGGTGCAATACGCGCAGCGGTGGAATCGATACCAACCTGAATAATGGGTACAGGGTAAACATAACCGCACTGATAACACCGGTAGCTCCGGCTAGTGCGTAAGGCTGCCATCCGGCTTGAGGTAACGTCGCATCCAGTTTCTGTGCCACCCATTCAATAACCACATATTGAATGGCCCAGCCAAGCGCCATACCCACCGCCACACTGGCCGCTGTAAGCAATAACAGGTGAAGTAAAAAGATACGGCGAATCTGCTGACGACTAGCCCCTAAGGTTTTGAATATGGCGACTACATCGTAATTTCTCTGACAATAGCGCTGTGCCGCTACGGCCACCGCCGTTGCAGCCAGTACCACACCGAGCAGGCTGGCCAGCATCATAAAACGCTCAGCACGATTCAAAGAACGCGACAACGGACTGTCACCATCTTCTATACTACGCCAGCTATGTGTGTCGTCATTCAGGCGTGGTAGCAACCAGTCTTCATAGGCGTTAATATCGCTGTTCTCACCCGCCATCAACACGTTAAAACGCACTCGGCTACCGGGCTGAATTAAGCCTGTTTCTTCCAGTTGTGAGTGGCGAATTATAACGTTCGGACTATCAGTAAATACTGAAAAACCAACGTCCGGCTCATAGGTAACAACTTTAGTTACCTTGAAGCTGCTGTTGCCAACCTCAATGTCATCACCGATATCTAACTGCAGTGCCTGAAATAACTGAGAAGCTACCCAGGCCTCACCTTCTGCAGGCAAGCCTTCGGCCACATAACCTTGCCCAAAAGGCTCATCAGCAATTTCCAGCTGGCCTCGTAAAGGGTAACCATCGCTGACCGCTTTAATGTCCACCAGGGTCATGTTCTCATCAGCAAACGCCATTGAGTTAAACACGACTTTCCAGGAGGTCTTCAAATTCATTTGTCCGGCTTGCTCTAACCACTCCTGCGGGATATCCCGCCGCGAACTCAATACTCTGTCGGCAGCCAGAAACTCACTACTACGCTCGGTTAATCCCGCCTGCAAGCGATCGCTGAAAATGGACAGAGACAATACAGCAGTGACTGACAAAATAATTGCCAAAGCCATAATTGTCAGCTCACCTCGTTTCAGCTCATGCTTCAGCAAACGAAACGAAATTTTATGCCACATCCTGAGCTGCCTCCGATAACTGCCCTGCTTCCATTTGCAATACGCGCTGACAGCGCTTTGCAAGTCGTTGATCATGAGTTACCACAATCAGCGTGGTGCCGTAATCCTTGTTTAAATCAAATAACAGCTCTTCGACTTTTCCACCGGTTTTTGCATCAAGGTTACCCGTTGGTTCATCGGCAAAAAGAATCTTCGGTTGTCCGACAAAGGCTCTGGCAATAGCCACTCGCTGCTGCTCACCACCAGATAATTGGTTTGGGTAGTGATGCCAGCGATCTTCCAGCCCAACCTTCGCCAAGAGTTCTCTGGCTTCTTTCTCTGCGCCCTTATGGCCGGCCAGTTCTGCCGGGAGCATAACGTTCTCTAAGGCACTTAAACTTGGCACCAATAAGAACGATTGAAAAATGAATCCGACTTTGTCAGCACGAACTTTTGCGCGCTGCTCCTCATCCAATTCGCTTAATTTTTCGTTCTCTATAAGAACCTCTCCGGAGGATGCGAGGTCTAAACCCGCCAGTAGTGACAGTAGCGTCGACTTACCGGAACCGGAAGCGCCAACAATGGCTACGGTGTCACCGGCATTGATACTGACGTTAATTGGCTGCAGAATCTGTAATGGACCCTCAGAGGTGTCTACGGTTTTTTCCAGTTGTTGAGCTTGAATGAGCATAAGATGAAAAACTTCCTTTTGAAAACGTGTTTATTTTTAGCGCTGTTGTTGGTTATACGCAGCGTTTCCGCAAATGTCTCACTTGTTGTTTTAGGTGACAGCTTAAGCGCCGGTTACGGGCTTTCTCAGGAACAAACCTGGGTTGCCGAGTTAGATCGTCGCTGGGAGAGCTCTCATCCCGATATTAACATCATTAACGCCAGTATTAGTGGCGAGACCACTCGTGGTGGTTTGCGCCGCTTAGAAGGCGTTTTAGAGCGTCACAAGCCCGATGCTTTATTTATCGAGCTAGGCGGTAATGATGGCCTTCGTGGGTTCGACCTAAACACAGTTCGCTCTAATTTAAAACAAATCATCGACCAGGCGCAGCAACAAGGCGTTAAAGTCGCTCTAAGTCAGGTAATGGTACCACCTAATTATGGCCAACGTTTTGCAGAACAGTTCCGCCAGGTATTTGAAGAGGTTGCAAAAGAAGAGAATGTAACGCTAATACCATTCTTTATGGAAGAGATAGCCACCAATGCCGATTACGTGCAAGACGACGGTATTCACCCCACCGCTGAAGCTCAGCCGAAGATAGCTGATTTTCTGGAGCCTTATTTGCTGGAGTTGGCGAAGTAGTGAAAGCCAGAAACAAAAAAACCGCCTGCGGGCGGTTGATTTAAGTGGCGTCCCCTAGGGGATTTGAACCCCTGTTACCGCCGTGAAAGGGCGGTGTCCTAGGCCACTAGACGAAGGGGACCCATGGACTTAATTCTTAAGCGTTTAAAAGTAATGGCGTCCCCTAGGGGATTTGAACCCCTGTTACCGCCGTGAAAGGGCGGTGTCCTGGACCACTAGACGAAGGGGACGCAGTTATTACTTTTTACACTTCAGCATTTGAATGGCGTCCCCTAGGGGATTTGAACCCCTGTTACCGCCGTGAAAGGGCGGTGTCCTGGACCACTAGACGAAGGGGACGCAACCAAATACTTATTACTACCAGTGTGCTTTACCAAAACAACTTGGTGGAGCTAAGCGGGATCGAACCGCTGACCTCTTGCATGCCATGCAAGCGCTCTCCCAGCTGAGCTATAGCCCCGCACTTAACAGTCTCAGACTGCCCTGACAGCGGGGCGCATTCTATTGTGACCTGAGCTAATGTGTCAACTATTTTTTCTAAAAATACTGTTGTTTGAGCATTTTTATTGCAGTTTGCTCAGTAATTCATCAAATATTAACCGCGAACAGCTTTTGGCAGTTTTTGATGATAAACATGGTAAACCTGCTCCAGCCCTTCCCGACTTGAAACCGATACATTCATGTCATTGACTAAGCCGTTATCCAACCGATAAACCCAACCGTGTATAGTCAACGGCTGATCTTTATCCCAGGTTTCCTGAACCACATTAGTTTTTGCCAGGTTTTTAACCTGTTCAACCACGTTTAACTCGCACAAACGGTCAAGCTGGTCATTTTCATTCAACCGTTCTAATTCTTCTGCATGCTCACGGTAAACGTCGCGAATGGGATACAGCCAGTGGTCAACCAAACCGTGGGGCTTGCTCTCGATTGCCGCCTTCACACCACCACAACCGTAATGCCCGACAACAAGAATGTGCCGTACTTTAAGTGCTTCAATAGCGAATTGAATAACTGATAAGCAGTTAAAGTCGGTCTGAATTACCTGATTTGCCACATTTCGATGAACAAAAAGTTCACCCGGCGCCATGCCGACAATTTCATTCGCCGGAACCCGACTGTCAGAGCAACCTATCCACAAATACTCGGGAGACTGCTGACCTACTAAACGTTTGAAAAAGTCAGGATCTTTTTTTACCTGCTCTTCTGCCCATGCTTTGTTATTTTCAATCAAGTGTTTTATATCTGGCATTATTTATCCCATGGTTCCGGTAGCCTGATAAGACGCTTCCACCAAATTTTAGGCATCGCAATAAGCCTATATAGAGGTTAAAGCTTCTATATAAACAAAGTGGAGAGAACTAAAGGCTATTGTAACCAGAATTGCACTGAATTTGGCAAAGGATTTTATTTAGATTTTTGCGCTAGATAAAAGCAGCAGGGAAAAGTTGGCAGCCAGGCACTCAGGTTTATTGATTTCCTGAGCACTCAGACCGACTGCCATTATAAAAATGACAAAAAGAGAATTACCACTCGATAACCACAGGCTGCTTCAAGTAAGGGTTGTCATGCGCGCGCAAACTCTCCTTCAGTGCCTCTTCCGAGTTCAGGCCCTGATCAACACTGCCATCACCGTAGCGTAAAGCAAAAGGCTGATTAAATGGCCGTGAGCGAACCTGGTCGTAAAGTTCTTTAAATGTATAACAGGTTACCCCGTTAGCCGGTGCTACTTTGCTGTTATTGGACATAACTCACCTCCTGCACTCAGCCGATACAGATTGATCCACTGCTGCTGAAATAATTCGTTAAATGCGGTAGCGTCAGCCAACGCACGGTGAATGGTGGTTTCATCGGCTTCAATAATCACCTGCAGCCGCACCGGTCTGTGCACAAAGTCACTGCCGTCGTGCACCGATTGCCAGGCTAGTCCCTGACGCAGGTCACCACCATTTCCTTCAAAAATACCAATGTCATTCGCGACCCGGTTGTGCAGCAATTTGTTGCCGCTACCCAGCTGTTTCGGATCGGTCACCGAGCAGTAGTACTGCCAGTTTATCCAGTTGGCGACCAACCCCGGGGCACTCAACAGTTGTGTCAGTAATGCCCCTTTGGGGTCACGCTCGCTGTAATAGTCGTGCAAAAAGTTACTGCCAACCGTTTCCGACGAAGTTAATCGACTAGCTCGCCCGAAAAACAGCACATTATTATCTGCAAGTCCCCACTCCGGACGCAGCTCCGCCCAATGATTTGCCTGCTTTTGAAGCTGCTTAGCTGGTTCATTTTTCGCTAAAGTTAACGACTCGGTCACACTACTAAATAAACGCTTAATAGGATCCGGTACTGAGTCAGATAACCACACCACCTTGTCGGTTACCGTTTCATGCAGTGCTGAATAAAACTGAGTGTCAGAGGGGATCTGAACGCCCCGGTCAACGAGATGCTTCCGAATTTCACCATCGTTTAATAAACGGGTTAGTACCCGGGCACTCAAGGCTCCCGACTGGCCACCACAAGCCCCGCAGTTAAGGCCAGCACGCTGAGCATTATTGCTGTGATGTGAACCGTGCCCAACCAGAACCACGTACTTCCCGAACGAGTCGAACTGCAT
>JBNJGQ010000102.1:0-5309 GCA_051747845.1 Pseudomonadota bacterium | reverse complement strand
CACTCAGGCATCAACTCCAGTTGCTCAAATTCTTTTAAACGAATAGCCAAACCTTTTCTGGCAAGTGACTCATCGTCAACAACCAAGGTTTTCAATCGATTCATTATTGATTCTCCACCATTTCGATCGGAATAGTAATGCGAACACAAAGACCACTTTCTGCACCTTTGAGCATCTCAAATCGGTAATGCTTGCCGTATAAAGATTTTAATCTTTGACGAGTGTTATTGAGCCCAACCCCTTCTTTACGGAAAAGCTTTTCAGGGTCTGTTTGTATTTCCGGACCGTTGTCACAAACTTCCAGTATCAAATTACCGTTATCAGCCCACGAGCGGACTCTGATTCTCCCGACTCCCTCAACGTTAGAAATAGCGTATTTTATTGAGTTTTCAATCAAAGGCTGGCAAATCAAACTTGGAACCAACGCGTGTTTTGTCTCATCGGACAAATGAATATCAATTTCAAGCTGCTCGTCAAAACGAACTTTCTCGATATCCAAATACAGCAACAGCGCATCAACTTCCTTTTCTAGCGTCACTTTTTTAATTGGCTCATTATCTAATGAAAAACGCAGGAACCGACTGAGCTTGTTCACCATTAAATTGGCTTTTTCGTTGTCTTTTAACAGAATCAACGTAGATATCGCGTTTAAGGTATTAAACAAGAAATGCGGGTTTAGCTGATATCTCAGCATTTTTAATTGTGCCTGATGCGCCATAGACGATGCGAGCAAAGCTTTTTGCTTCTCTTCCTGCAGCATTTGATAGTACTTAATACCAAAGTACAAACCACTCCAGCTAAGAACAATATAGAACTTAGCCAAACTATTTTTTAAATAGAAAAAGGGACTGTCCGGCCGGAAGCCAAATTTGTAAATTTCCCAATAGGTTGCGTTATCAACAATAGCCCAGGCTACTGCCGTAACGTAAGAAACACCGATTGCAATAAGAGCCATCAGAGGTGGAGGCAGTTCCCATATTCTGCGATACAAATACCGCAGAGGAATTGTTATCAGGAAACCGGAATAAGCACCAAGAATGATGATCAAGGTGTATATGTCTCGCATTTCATGCATCAGCGAGCCAATGTAGTTCACTAATGCGTAACCTATCCATCCTCCGGCCTGCAGCAACCAGAAAAAACGGTTACGATTATCCATCAGTAACTGCCACTGCGTTTTTATCGGCTCTTTCATCGTGCGGAAGACTCTAGTCTCGATAACTCGTCAATATCAACTAAGCTACCCGAGAAAAGTGAATTGACCTGTTCTTTCTGATTTCCCATGAACTGCACGCCTAGCTCAACCTGACCATCAAGCACTTTTATTTGTCGGACTATTGCATTAAGTGTGAGATCACCATTTCTTTTTTGCTCTATTTTAAGAACAATTTTACTGCCATTTTCCCATAGCTCTGCCATATTTTCCTCTAACTGCTCATGTTTCAGACGGCAGCCACTTTCAGACACATCCAGCACATGACCGTTAAAGGTTTTCTCTTCGCCTTTTACCGAGGTACCCGAAACTGAAGCAGGAAGAAATGCGTCAAACCGACGCCCTTTTCTAATGACTCTGTGTTCTATCTGGTTAGGCCACAAAATGAAAAGCATTTTTGTTGGATGTGAGATGACGTAACTTACCTCGCTACGAAAAGCACAGATCTCACCATTTTCATTTTCGAGTACAAAACGAACAATAACTGGCGTTTTCTCTTGCAAAAAATCTCGAACATCCTTGTATTTGCGTACGTCCGGCATATTAATAATGACCCAGCGGTCATTAACTGCACCTATAAACTCTGAGAAAAACCGAGCCGGAACATTTGAACTAGCAAGCTGCACTTCAATTTTTTGACCGGTAACGAGCTCTGAAACTTTGCTTGGCATAGGGGTCTCTTTGAGATGAATCAGTATGTTACTATGATCGCTAGTTGTCAGGCTGTGTCAAGCAAAGGAGAGTCTCTTGGTCGCTTACGATATAACCCCCATCGATTTACACGGACATTTGTTTAATGTTTCGCTCACTATTGAACAAGCAATTGACGAACAAGAACTCTGGTTACCAAACTGGATCCCAGGCAGTTACTTAATACGAGACTTTAGTAAGCACATTATTGGGCTACATGCTGAAAGTAATGGGCAAGAGTTGCCAGTTAAGCAAGTATCGAAGAACCGTTGGCGCCTTGCTAAATCAAATCACCCGGTTACTGTTCACTATCAAGTCTACGCTTGGGACTTATCTGTTCGCTCCACCTACCTAGATCAGTTCCAGGGTTTCTTTAACAACACAAGTTTATGCCTGGCGGTCGAAGGACAGATCGATCTTCCTTGTGAACTGCATCTTCACGCGCCACCTCAAGCACCGCAGTGGAAAGTGGCAACCGGTATGCCAAGGAAAAACGGGCAAACACACTCTTGGGGTACCTTTCAGGCAGAGAACTACGACGCTTTAATTGATTATCCATTTTTAATCGGTGACTTAACCATTGAGGAGTTTATCGCTCATGGGATAAAACATTCCTTTGTTTTAAGTGGTCGCCACTTCGCTGATACCTCAAGAATAACGGCTGATCTTGCTCGTATTTGTGAAACCCAGTTGCAGATGTTCGATGAAGCCCCCTTCCAGTCTTATACATTTCTGACCATGGTCGTTGGTAACGGCTTCGGCGGACTAGAGCATAGAAACTCAACGGCCCTTCTATGCAGCCGTAAAGATCTTATTAGTGCTCATCAATATGAAATGAATGACAACTATCAAACTTTCCTGAGCCTTTGTTGCCATGAGTACTTTCACAGTTGGAATATAAAGACTTTAAAGCCACGAGCGTTTCTGCCATATCAACTCGATAAAGAGTCCTATACCGAGCAGCTCTGGTTTTACGAAGGAATGACTTCGTATTTTGATGATTATCTGCTTCATGCCAGCGGTATCATTGATGAAAAGCGCTATTTAAAAGTGCTTGGTGATACGCTCTCAAGAGTTGAACGAGGCGCAGGCCAATATCAACAAAGTGTTACCGAGTCGAGTTTTCTGGCATGGACTAAGTTTTATCAGCAGAACGAGAACGCGCCTAACAGCATTGTCAGTTACTACGCTAAAGGGGCGTTAATTGCTTTAAGTCTGGATTTAATGTTACGTCTGCAGTCTGAGCATAAATTAACTCTGGCCAACGTCATGAAAGACTTGTGGCACGAATTCGGTAAAACTTCAGTTGGCACTGCTGATGATACCGTCCTGAGTTGGCTGAATCGTTACCCTGGCATTGATGTTTCCGACTTTTTAAAAGACGCGCTATACAACAAGGACTCAATACCTCTTATTGAGTTATTGCAAAACTTTGGTATAGAGGTTAAACGGCAAGTACCGGTAGATGATAACAGCAGTGGCGGCAAGGCTTCCGAACAGCCGGCAAGAGTGAATTTCGGCGCTAAATATAAAGCATCAGAACAAGGGCTGGAGATTGTCAATGTTTATCACGATGAAAGCGCATATCATGCCGGGTTATCAGCCGGCGACCGGATTATTGCCGTTGATCATTTGCAGGTAAATGAGCAGTCCATAAAAACCATTCTGGAACGCTACGTTCCCGGAGATACAGTAACGATCCATGCGTTCCGACGGGATGAATTGATGACCTTGGAACTTACCTGGCTGGACCCCACGAAAAGCAGTTACCTGTTAAGCGTGGAGCAACCAGATAAGTTGAAAGGCTGGCTAACGCCTTCCGGTTAGTCCTGATAAAGCTGGGGAAGTAACGCTGGATCGAGCCGTTCATTTCCCCAGTTAACCCGCCAGTCCAAATGAGGTCCGGTTGCACGGCCAGTTGCCCCAATAGCGCCTATTAACTCGCCCTGCTCAACCTTATCGCCCACCTCCACGTTAAGTTTGCTCAAGTGCAAGTAAGTGGTCGTGACTTTATAGCCATGCTCAATAATAATCGTACCGCCTGAGTAGAATAAATCGGGTTCAGCTAAAACCACCTCACCCGGCCAGGGGGCCTTTACGGGGCTGCCGGTCGGGCCTGCGATATCTTCGCCATAATGCGGGTTACGAGGTTCTCCGTTAAAAATTCTCTGACTCCCGTAAACACCGCTAATACGCCCTTTTGCAGGTTTAACGACTGGAGTTAGAAAGTCCGTTCTATTCGTTTCTTTTTGTCGCGCCACCCAAACTTTTTCCGCTTCATTTTGCGCTCGTTTAACCTGTGCTGGATCTGGTGTCACGGTCTTTTGAGGTACTCCGTCAACACGGTCAATTTTGTATTCACGAGGCGCTAAAGTAAGCTCTTTAGTTATTCTGCTGTCACCTTTTTTGACCACTAAGGTGTTTTTTAACGGTGCCTTTCGCGCAAAACCAAAAACAATATAACCCTGCTCAGTAACCTGCAGAGGCTCGTCATTTAAGGTTGCAGTAACTCCGGGCTCAGACTTCACCAAAATAAGCGCGCCTTGAGTCAATGGCCCTTTTATCTCTAGTTCAATAGGTTCATCCGCCAATGCAGCGCTTATTGAACACAGCGACAAAATAAAAGCGGTAATTGTTCTACGCATAGGCAATGGCTCCCTTCCCAACCCCTTCAAACGCGCGAACTTCGACCTTTTTATCAGGGTTTTGTGATTTTATTTCTGCGACTAAATAATCCGCAATACATTCAACGGTTGAGTCGGTATCAATAACGAAATTTTCTGCATTAGGAACCACAAGTTCAAACAGTCCCTGATCAGCAATATAACTATAAAAGGTGTGGCTGGAGTCAGAGCTCAAATCACTCGCTGCATCAGATAATTTTAGACTGCTGCGAGTGCAAACATCTTCTGTCGTACCTAAATAAATATCCTGCCATTTATCTGACCACTGTTTTTCAAGTACCGGCTGTCGTATGTTATCCAGCTTAATCTGAATTTTTGAACGATGTCCGTGGGCTATGCGTTGACAATTCCCATCGTGTTTTTTCAGACCATGAGTGTAGTGATAATAAAAACCATCAATATTCTCAGGTCGTAAAAACAAGCTAAGCCCTTCAACATTACCCGGCAGCTCTCTTTTTATGACGGCTTTTAGGTAGTCTGTAACCGTTTCAATGGAGACAATTTCTGCATCAATAAAAGCAAAAGCATCCGCAGGACAGAACAAATGAATAGAGCGTTGTTCCGGGCGTACAAAATCAACCCAGTTAGCACTGTCGTCAGAGTTATGCGTAACTTTTGTGTATGGGTTCTCCGCCGGCACAACCAATTTATGATCAACCGAATTATCGATAATGGCTTTAACTTGCTTTTTCACACGACCAAAATCCAGCACCATAGATTGC
>JBNJGQ010000101.1:0-5326 GCA_051747845.1 Pseudomonadota bacterium | reverse complement strand
GTCCACCGTGACAATACGTCAGCAATTTCTTCTTCAGTAACACGGTTTTTGAGCAAGCTCATATCCTGCATTTCTGCCTGCAAGGCTAAATCCAGCTGTCGTTCGAGTTCAGGAATACGACCATACTGAAGTTCAGACATACGATTTAAGTCACCGGCGCGACGAGCAATATCCATATCGGTACGAGCCTGTTCTAACTGAGCTTTAATATGCTGGGTACCTTGTACGGCCGCTTTCTCTGTATTCCAGACCTCTTCCAGTTCTTCGTATTTACGTTCTTGTTCATCAAGCTCGTCGTGCAGAATTTCCAGGCGTTTCTTGCTGGCATCATCTTTTTCTTTCTGTAACGCCTGACGTTCAAGCTTCAACTGAATAATCCGGCGCTCCAGACGATCCAAATCCTCCGGCTTAGAATCAATTTGCATACGAATACTTGATGCTGCCTCGTCAATTAAGTCGATGGCTTTATCCGGCAGTTTACGGTCACTGATATAACGGTGGGATAAAGACGCCGCGGCCACAATAGCCGGGTCTGTAATTTCCACCGAATGGTGTAGTTCGTAGCGCTCTTTCAAACCACGTAAAATAGCAATGGTGTCTTCCACGTTCGGTTCTTCCACCAGAACTTTCTGGAAGCGTCGTTCAAGTGCTGCATCTTTTTCAATATACTGACGGTATTCATCCAGCGTAGTAGCGCCAACACAGTGCAGTTCGCCACGCGCCAAGGCCGGCTTCAGCATATTACCTGCATCCATAGCGCCATCGGCTTTACCGGCACCAACCATGGTGTGCATCTCGTCAATAAACAGAATGATGCGGCCTTCTTCTTTAGAAAGCTCGGTTAATACAGCTTTGAGCCGCTCTTCAAACTCACCGCGAAATTTAGCACCCGCTAACAAAGCTCCTAAATCCAGAGACAATACTCGTTTATGCTTTAAGCCTTCAGGCACTTCACCGTTGACGATGCGCTGTGCCAGTCCTTCTACAATTGCGGTTTTACCAACACCCGGCTCACCAATAAGAACCGGGTTGTTTTTAGTACGGCGCTGCAATACCTGAATAGTCCGGCGAATTTCTTCATCACGACCAATAACAGGGTCAAGCTTGCCCTGCTCTGCACGTTCGGTTAAATCAATGGTGTACTTATCCAGTGCCTGGCGTTTGTCTTCGGCATTAGGGTCATCCACTTTTTCGCCATCGCGAATATCGTTAATGGCTTTTTCCAGCGCATCACGTTTTATGCCCTGCTGACGAAAAATATCGCCCAACTTACCTTTGTCTTCAGTTGCAGCCAGCAAAAACAGTTCAGACGAAATGTATGAATCATTTCGTTTCTGCGCGTATTTATCGCACAGGTTTAAAAGTTGAGCTGTGTTCTGCGATAACTGAACGTCACCGCCTGTGCCCTCAACCTGAGGTAACGCATCCAGAGCTTTCGACAGGTTTGCTCTGAACTGGGGAATGTCCACCCCCAGCATCGTAAATAAAGGGCGAACTGAGCCACCGTTTTGATCCAACAGTGCCTGCATTAAATGGACGGGTTCTATGAATTGATGGTCACGTCCCAGAGCAATTGACTGAGCATCAGCAATTGCCATCTGAAACTTACTGGTAAATTTATCGTGTCGCATTGGTACTTCCTCACTTAATTCTTTCGTTAAGTTAAATGTGGGTACTTTTTGCGCATTTTCAAGTGACTAAAATTAATTTCGCCAAATAATTGACGCAAATCTTGCTGCAGCTTTCTCCTTACGCCACGAGTACCAGCTTGTGTTATTGCGGACAGTGCATTCAGCACTTTGGGTAATGTTTTTGACTCCCGCGCGCAAACACTCGGCCTCTGCAATAGAGGTTAAATCGGCTAACCATTTACCGGAGTGAGAAAGAAAGTATTCCGCATTAGATGAATCGCGAGCAACAAAAGCATCTCGTACGTCATCTCCGACTTCAAAGACCGAAGCGCCGATAGACGGTCCTATCCAAATGCGAATGTTAGCCGCCGGGCTTTTAAAACTTGCCAACGCATTTTGTAATACCCCGCCGGCTAAACCACGCCAGCCTGCATGCACTGCTGCAATTTCCTCGCCGTCATCTGAGCAGCAAAGAATAGGCAGGCAATCTGCTGTTAGCACAGCGCAAACACTCTTGGCCGAATTGCTGTAAGCGGCATCAGCGACGGCTGATTTAAAAGGCGAACGCAAAACCGTATTGGTGTGTTGTTGCTGCAGCCAGGTCACCGCGGTTGGTAGTTTAAGTGAACGTTGCAGTTGTCGGCGACGCAGCAGAACAGAAGCAGGATCATCTCCCACATGAACAGCCAAATTGCCAAATTGCCTAGTGGTCACTGCCGCCTGAACGTTCGGCGGCAGTTCCCAGTCCGGCGTTAAAATACCTTCATGCCGATTTGAAGCGTTCATTATCAATTCGCAACTCTTCAATCAAATATTGAAAGTCTGTGGGTCGCGGAACATTAAACTCCAGCCAGTCCCCTGTAATTGGGTGGTGCAGCCCAAGAGACGCCGCATGTAAGGCTTGACGGTTAAACCCTCGCAAGGTTTGCAATAGACGATCTTCAGCCTGTTTCGGCGGACGCGGGCGGCCACCGTAGGTTAGATCACCAACTAATGGGTGGCGGATATGCGCCATATGTACACGAATTTGGTGAGTTCGGCCTGACTCTAAGCGCAAACGCAATAACGTATGTGCCCGATAACGGTCCAACACACGATAATGAGTGACAGCCGGTTTTCCCGACTGCACGACTGCCATGTGCGTACGCTTTGTCGGATGCCGCCCAATAGGCTCATCAACCATACCACCAGCTGTCATAACACCGTTACAAACCGCCTCGTATTCACGAGTGATTTCACGGGCCTGCATCATTGACACTAATTGAGTCTGTGCCGGTACATTACGCGCTACCACCATTAAACCGGTGGTATCTTTATCTAAACGATGAATAATTCCCGCTCGTGGCACGAGATCGAGTTGCGGATCATAGTGTAGCAAACCGTTTAATAAGGTTCTGTCCGGTGCGCCGGCTCCGGGGTGAACAACAAGCCCTGCCGGTTTGTTAATAACCAGAATATCCTCGTCTTCGTAAACAATATCCAGTTCTACCGGCTGTGCTTCGTGCCGCTCTTCGCTTTCAATTTCAGCGTCGACAGCAACTAAGGTACCGGCAACCACTTTTTCTCGCGGTTTTTCGACAACTTTAGTATCAACGGTCACTTTTCCATCGGTTATCCAGCTTTTTAGCCTTGACCGTGAGTAGTCAGGGAACAACTCTGCAAGTGCCTGGTCTAATCTTTTTCCAGCCAGAGACTCGGTAACAATGGCTTCTAATTCAATGCTTTTGTTCATATATTGGGTTTCGACTGTCAAAGCCTTTACGGCTGCGTTAGAATGCAAGAATATGCTAGTGTAACGGTTTGCCGGTGCAGCGCCAAAAAAATAAAGGGAATCCTTCATAATATGTTTAGTAATAAGTTAGGCCGAAACGTCGTTTTATCATCGGTTCTGGGGTTAATGTTAGCTGGTTGCTCAAGCCAATCAGAAGAAGAACAGGTGTCGAAAACACAAATAGAAGCTATGTATGACCAGGCTCAGGAGAGCATGTCCAACGGCAACTTAAATTTGGCACAAGAACAATTGTCAAACCTTAACCGCCGTTATCCTTTTGGTCCTTTTGCTCATCAAATTCAGTTAGACCTTATCTATCTGCACTACAAGTTAGACAATACTGACGAAGCCTTAGCCGCTATAGACCGTTTTATCAGCCTTAACCCAAACCATAAAGATGTGGACTACGCTCTTTACATGCGCGGGCTGGTTAACCAGAGAGCTGAACACAATGCCATACACGAAATCGCAGGCGTTGATCGTTCCGATCGTGACTCTTCAATGGCTCAGGAAGCGTTTAAAGATTTTGCTGAACTCGTCCGCAAGTATCCGGATAGTGAATACGCGGCAGACGCTAAACAACGCCTAATTGCATTAAAAAGCCGTTTAGCTAAGAAAGAATTGGCTATTGCCCAATACTATATGGAGCGTCAGGCTTATTTAGCAGCAGCTAACCGCGGACGTTATGTATTAGAACACTTCTCGGACACCCCGGAAGTAGAGAATGCGTTAGCCATTATGGTGGAAAGTTACGATCAGCTTGAGTTGCCGGAATTACGTGAAGACGCAATGAAGGTATTACGAGCTAACTTCCCTAATAATCAGTTAGTTTCAGCTCGCTAATTTAGCTAGTCAGTCGACGCGGTAATTTATACCGCGTCTTCGTTTTCCTCACCGGTCCGAATACGAATAACCCGTTCAATATCGGTAATAAAGATTTTGCCATCACCAATTTTACCGGTCTGAGCCGTCTCCATTATCGCCTCAATACAGCGCTCAACTTCACTGTCGGCAACCACAACTTCCAGTTTTACTTTAGGCAGGAAATCGACCATATACTCAGCCCCCCGATAAAGCTCGGTGTGACCTTTTTGACGACCAAAGCCTTTTACCTCTGATACCGTCATACCAGCAATTCCAACCTCGGACAGCGCTTCACGCACATCGTCCAATTTAAACGGCTTAATAATGGCTTCAACTTTTTTCATCAGTGTTTGTCCTATTGACCTTGTCGCTGTAATTCATGGCGATAGTGACTGGTAATAGGGTAACGACGATCTTTACCAAAGTTACGAGGTGTTACTTTAGGGCCAACTGCAGATTGCCGACGTTTATATTCGTTCAGATCCACTAAGCGAATAACCCGACGCACATCATCTTCTGCAAACCCAGCCGCAACAATGTCGGTTACCGACCAGTCTCTTTCTACATACAATGCCAGAATGCGATCTAAATCGCTATAGTCGGGTAGAGAATCAGAATCTACCTGATCTGGCGCTAACTCAGCCGAAGGAGGTCTGTCGATGACACGTTGCGGAATGCACGAGCCGCGACTATTTCTAAACTCGGCCAACTGATAAACCAGTAATTTTGGAATGTCTTTAATTGGCGCAAAACCACCGCACATATCGCCGTATAAGGTCGCATAACCCACAGCCATCTCGCTTTTATTGCCCGTTGCTAACACAAGCGAACCGGTCTTATTCGACAAAGCCATAAGCAATACGCCCCGGCAACGCGACTGCAGATTTTCTTCTGTGGTATCGGTTTCAGTTTTACCGAATAACGGCGACAGTTGATTCATAAACTCGTCAAACATGGGTTCAATCGGCACGACATCATAACGAACACCCAGGGTTTTAGCCTGCTGCTCTGCGTCTTCCAGACTCATATCTGAGGTATAACGAAACGGCATCATTACGGC
>JBNJGQ010000100.1:0-5380 GCA_051747845.1 Pseudomonadota bacterium | reverse complement strand
GATAGCATGTTTTACCCCACTGAACCTTCAAGACTGATTTCAAGCAACTTACCGGCTTCCACCGCAAACTCCATTGGCAGTTCGCGGAATACCTCTTTACAGAAGCCATTTACAATCATTGAGACTGCTTTTTCAGGGTCCAGGCCTCGTTGCCGACATAAGAATAATTGATCGTCACTCACCTTAGAGGTGGTGGCTTCGTGCTCAACAATCGCGGTTGGATTGCTGCTTTCAATATACGGGAATGTGTGTGCGCCGCACTGGTCGCCAATGAGCAATGAATCACATTCGGTAAAGTTACGCGCGCCCTCGGCACCCGGGCCCATACGAACCAGACCACGGTAAGCGTTATTACTGCGACCGGCGGAAATACCTTTGGAAATGATGGTCGACTTGGTGTTTTTGCCTAAGTGAATCATTTTGGTGCCGGTATCGGCTTGTTGTCTGCCGCGGGTTAACGCAACTGAGTAGAACTCACCAACGCTGTTGTCACCTTTAAGAATACAGCTAGGGTACTTCCAGGTAACGGCTGAGCCGGTTTCTACCTGAGTCCAGGAGATTTTCGCGTTCTTCTCGCATAGGCCGCGTTTAGTTACAAAGTTGTAGATACCGCCTTTGCCGTTTTCATCGCCCGGGTACCAATTTTGAACGGTAGAGTATTTGATCTCGGCATCATCCAGAGCGACCAGTTCAACTACGGCTGCGTGTAATTGGTTTTCATCGCGCTGGGGTGCAGTACAACCTTCCAGATAACTGACATGGCTGCCTTCTTCGGCAACAATTAAGGTACGCTCAAACTGTCCGGTATTCTGTTCGTTTATGCGGAAGTAAGTTGATAGTTCCATAGGGCAGCGAACGCCTTTTGGAATATAAACAAACGAGCCATCGGTGAATACGGCGCTGTTCAGCGCAGCAAAGAAGTTATCGCCACGAGGAACTACAGTACCTAAGTACTTTTTAACTAAGTCAGGGTACTTGTGAAGGGCTTCCGAGATTGGGCAGAAGATCACTCCTGCTTCTTCGAGTTTTTCGCGGAAGGTGGTGACGACAGAAACCGAGTCGAAGACCGCATCGACGGCTACGCCCGCCAGCATCTCCTGCTCATGCAGGGGAATACCCAGCTTTTCATAAGTGCGCAGCAACTCAGGATCAACCTCGTCTAATGACTTAGGTTTATCCTTCATGCTTTTCGGCGCGGAATAATATGAAATTGACTGATAATCCACTTTGGGATAATCGACGTGTGCCCAGTCTGGCTCTTCCATTTTTAACCAGGTGCGATAGGCCTTCAGACGCCATTCCAGCATCCACTCAGGCTCGCCCTTAATGGCGGACAGACGGGCAATGACGTCTTCATCCAAACCAATTGGAAAAGTTTCTGACTCTATTTCTGAAACGAAGCCTGCATCGTATTTACGTGCAAGCGCCTGATCAATCTGTTCACTCATGATTTACCCACTCTAAAAGCTGCGGATGGGAATTTCGCCCGTTACTGTCCGATAGTATAAAATACCTGACTAAAACACTCAACTTTATCTGCTGACCGACATTATACGGGATTACAGCCTTTTTGTCGCTTATTTCACCTACTGTGGATGAGGCTATTCTAAGTTAACATTGGGTATTGGGCATTATTGGAAATAGAGTGCTTGTTACATTTTGTTACATGTTCTAAGGTGAAAAAACTTTCAGCATAAAAAGTAATCGTATATTATAAAGGGTCACATAAATCGTTAGAAAAATGTAATTCAAATTATAAGCGCAATAACGAATATGTGTTTTTAACTTTAAGGGATGTTATGGCGCGTTTTACTCAGTTAGCTTTAATTGAACATCAAAAGCGTACACAGAACTTGGGGTTGCTTGCTGAATCCTTAGAAATATCAGTTGTTCATCGTACTTTCTCTGAATTGGTCGAAAGTTCGCCGCTTGAAAATACGATGGTCGCTTATTCGTTAGGTTCAGAGCAGCTTTCGCGGGCTCATATTACCAACGAAATTGCAGCTCTCACCAGAACTTACCCTTTGTTTTTAGTAAACGCTAAAAAAGACTCGGTGCGCCCAAACCAGGCACTTAATCTTGGTGCGCGCGGTATTATCTATGAGAACGACCATTTAGACCGCGTACTTACTGCCATTAAAGTGATAGGGCAGGGTGAACTGTACTACCCGCGCTCATTACTTTCCGATAAAATTGAGGAAATGATGCTACGCCGTCAGGCTGGCGACGACTCCTTTAACACTGCATCTCAAGTTAACTCTCTTACCCCTCAAGAGTTAAAAATTATCGAGCTGGTGGCAACCGGTGCGCGTAACAAGGAGATTGCAGAGCAGCTCAGTATAAGTGCGCACACGGTAAAAACACATTTGTCTTCAATTTTTAGAAAAACCGGAGCGCGCAACCGGGTTGAGCTTTTAAAGTGGTCCAATTACGCGACGTCCAGCTAAATAAAACGAAAAATCAGCAACTAGCTATCCGCTCGCCAAAAGCCTCTTTCTTGTCCCTTTTCAATTAATTCAAACAATGCCTTTTCCATTGCTTGTTTAACAGAGAGCTGAACAGGTTCATTGGTTGAATACCCCCCTTCAAATTCAGCAAGTCGATTTAAGGAAACATAACGAAACAGGCCAGCTCTTAGCTCTTGTGAGAAGACTTTTTTGTTTGCCGATACAGAAAGCAGGACCTGACCTGTGTATACATCGACAGCTCGTAGGTAAACGGATACCTGGTCTTCTCTGTATAACTCCGATGCACCGATGCCAAAATACTCGGCTCCAATACCACCGGTACTGACATTAGTGTCATAGCTGATAATGCCGCCTTCCAACAGTAACCGGGCTTCTCGTAACGGGGGTAAGTCAGATTCTTTGCCGGAGTTATGAATTTTGCGCTCAGTAAGCAGGTTTTGTAAGTTTTCTCTTTCCATTGGTAAGAACCAACCAGACTCAAGCAACATCTGAGTTAGTATCGAGGTAGCACCTTGAGTCACGGCTGTGGAAAAACTTGATACATTAGCTTGTGGTTTGTATTGCCCAGTTTGATCCCGAAAAGCATAAACTGAGACGGGGATGCGAGTTTTCGGTAAAGGGCTTTCTTTTAAGGTCAGCATCATTGAGCTGGGAGCATCAATTTCGGCAGGCTGGATGTTCAGGCTTGTCGGCTTCGGCATCATAGCGCAGCCGGACATTGCGAGTGACAAGACCAATAAAATGATAGTGCGAATATTCATGGTAACTCTCTTAAATCGAAGGCATTGTTATAACGGTTTGCTCACCTGTTTCGTTATGCGTGATATAAACGAGCACGCTACCGTCAGGCTGGCCAACAACTTCCACTGTGTATTCACCGGTGTCATAGAGGCCTTCAACGATCTCACCGTCCGCTATTCTGCGAGTAAGCGAGTTGATGATGTTTCTTTCAAGAGCATCTCTGAAGCGATCAACAAATGAGCGCCCCTCGTCAGGAGCCGTATGTGCGTTTTGACTTTGAGCTTTTTGTAACAGGAAACTGCCATTCATTGGGTTTCCGCCAAAGCTTGGATTAATCGGTTGATAGACAATTTCTGTTGCAGCAACTGAGACGGATGAAAGAGCCAAACTTAAACTGGTAATTAATAATCGTTTTTTCATAGTTAACGCCTTATTAGAATTGATTATTTTCTGGCGAATCAAAAACTGAGTCTGCTTTAATGCGAGCAACCTCATTGATACTGATAAGGATGGCCTGTTCAGCCAGTTTTTTTACGTCATTCTGGCGGCGGCCAAAATAGGTCTCGAAGACTTTTTGTTGTTCCATTTCCACCCACAGGTAGGTTCCTGCTTGTGGATACACCCGCTCATTAATAACGACTGTAATTCCATTAGTTGACGGTATGTCTCGCCAGTAGCTGGTGTAGTAAAAGAAAAAGTCTTTGCCAAAACGAGATATCGTTCTGTCCAGAACCATTCCTCCAAGCTCTATTTCATCTGCTTGGCTAAAAGGAGTCATTAAAATGAGAGCAAAAATGAGTTTCTTTAACATAAGCGCCTAAAAGCGGCTACTAAAAGCAGCCGCTTTATATTATTAAGCTAATACTGAATTAGTATTGAACTACGGTTGCTACGTTATAGTCGCCTTGTTGATAAACACTCATGGTGTTGGTATCGCTAAATTGACCACCGGTCACGACGTTGTTGTCACCAACCTGCTGAATGTCAACGCTGCCGCCATTACCACCGACAATAAATGATCCTTCGTCGCCAGCAATAACGTTGTTGTTACCTTCCTGAACGAAAGCGATAAGGTTGTCATTACCACCGATAATGGTATCGATTAGGTTAATGTCACCAGTTTGCTCTGACTGAAGGTCGTTGCCTGAGGTTGTACCAGCATCGTATGAGTATGCCAGCAGGGTATTACTGTCTCCGTCCTGGCGTGAGTCAACTTCGTTGTCGTCACCTGCAATAACGATTTCCGCAGTGTTAGCATCACCATATTGGCGGCTGGACGCTTCGTTGTCTGCACCAATTAAAGCAACACCGTTGAAGTTATCGTCACCACGACTTTGGATGTGGATGTCGTTGTACTCACCATAAGACTCCGCAACAGCGATATTGTCGTCACCACGTTGGCTCATCGAAATAATGTGGTCATCACCTTCGGTTGCGAAAACTGCGTAGTTGTTATCACCGTTTTGGTGTGCATCAACTGTGTTGTAGTTACCTACCATACCAGTTGCGGCCTCTACTACGTTTGCATTGCCTTCTTGTTGAACAGCTATTTCGTTTAAATCACCTTGAATTGGCTGAATCAGGAATTCGTTGCTAGCACCGTCCTGGTAAACGTCGACCAGGTTTTCGTCACCCGCTAAATCTTCTGCAATGAATATGTTCGCTGAACCAAACTGTTGAACGTAAACCTCGTTCATGTCGCCATTAGCACCAATAACACCACCTACGTTGCCATCGCCTTCTTGATCAGCAATAAAGACGTTTGCATCACCCGTTGCATTAAAGTAACCGGCTTCATTAAGTGAACCTGACTGATAGGCCGAAAACTCGTTGTCACTACCTTCAATTTGGAAGCTAGCCCAGTTAGAGTCCCCAAACTGTAAAATATCGGCAGTGTTGTAATCTCCAGTCAAGTCGATAGAAGCAGTGTTTCCAGCACCTGCTTGTTCTACATAAGCAGAGTTACCATTGCCTGTCAGGAATACTTCAGATGAGTTCATGTCGCCTTCTTGAAGACTCGTTAACATGTTGTCATCACCATTAACTTCTGAGTCGAAGATGTTCCAGAAACCAGACTGTTCACCTTCTACGAAGTTAAAATCACCTGTCACATAAGTATAAGCTTCTTGCCAATCGTCAAACTGAAGCAGTGACGTATCGTTACCCTCTCC
>JBNJGQ010000099.1:0-5388 GCA_051747845.1 Pseudomonadota bacterium | reverse complement strand
GCTTCGACCCCAAAGCGTTCAAACAGCTCGCTGAACAATGCGAAGCTGCAGCCGTAAATGGCATCAGATACCACAATATGATCACCGCTGCGCACAAAAGCCATAGTGGCGGCGGCAATAGCGCCCATTCCGGTCGCAGCAGCGGCCGCTGCCTCATAACCTTCAAGCGTTGCCATGCGGCGTTCAAGCTCTGCTGTTGTAGGGTTGCCTAAACGGCTGTAAATATAACCTTCTTCTTCACCTGCAAAACGGCGAGTGCCCTGCTCGGCAGAAGAAAACTTAAACGTGGACGTTTGATAAAGCGGTGAGGTTAACGCCCCATGAGGGTCATCGTACGCTGCACCCGCGTGAATAACCTGAGTCGCTGGCTGCCAATTATTATTATGTGTTTTTACATCAGAGGACATGCGTTTTTGGCTCGTTTGTCAGAAATTTGTTAACGAGCAACAGAGTGCAACGAGCTTACCTTAATTGGCAATCTTTGCGCTGCGTCAAAACTTGAAAAAACTGTAACGCTAATTTTCCACTTCCTGCTCTGAAGCTGCTTTAGCCTTTGCCTGGCGAGACTTATAGACAAAAGGTAAAACGCTCTTCAATTGGCTCAGTAAGTCTTTTTGTAATTTAAGGTAGCCTGGCTTTTTTACTTTAACAAAAGGCATCGGTCGACAGAGTTCAATCACCTGATAGCCCAGGCGAGCAGTAAGCAAACCAGCTCCGAGCCCTTGTCCTGCACGGGTAGACAAGCGTGTTAGTAACTCCGCACTCACCCACTGTGCCCCCAGGTCAACGGCAACTTCACTGAGCCCGGCGTACGCAATATTTGCAAATACCTGACGCCATAAACGAATACGAGCCCAATAACCCAGTTTTACGCCATAAAGCTCAGCTATACGCGATATCATTCGCTGGTTACGCCACATCACAATCAACATATCGAGTAACGCAAATGGGCTAACAGCAACCATAGCAGCAGCTTCAGCTGACCAGCGGCTGATAACCCGGGTAGCCTGCTGGTCAACCCGGCTTAGAATATCGACTTCAAACCGCTCTCGCTCTTCATCGGCGGACCAATACGGTTGCTTGATTTGCTGCCAACGGTGTTCTAAATCAGGGTGTTGCAACAATTGCAACTGTTGCTCAGGTTCCGGTTGAACAGATTGTTTTTTCCAACGCCGCTTCAAGCGCTGTAACAACCAAACTTCCCGCACAATAAAGCTCAAAAATGCCAGGGCAATAACGCCAAAACCAACGGCCCATAAGCTGCCTAAGAAAACATTCTGTTGCAGTCTTTCCAGAACCATCAATACCGCTTCAATCAACGCCGCCGACAACGCAAAAATGACACCCAACGCCAGCCATTTACCCCAGCGCCCGGATTTGCGCTCAACTGTGCCTGCTTTCGGCTCTGGCTTTAATGCCTCTGGCACGTTACTGCTTTCTGAGACTTCAACTGCCGGTTCTTCGACCGAATAATACGTTAGCTTGCGCGAGTCACTCACTTCAGTTTATCTCCTAAAACGTATTCAAGTAGCTGATCGAGACGAATATGTGGCAATGGTGAGTCTTGCACGGTGAAGCCTGGATGGAATTGCGGATAAACATAGCCTCGTCGCCAGTCTGTCCCTGTTGGTATAGCGTCCGGCACTTCCGGAGCCCCAACCCGCACAAACTCTCGGTTCTCATTAATACCATCAAGAACTGTCGTGCCATCACTCAGTTTTTTAATTTGACTGGTCGCAATACCGGCAACACTGAATACTTGATGTGGAATTTGGTCGAACTGAAGTTCCTGGCGCTGCTTCTGTGTCATCAATCGTAATAGATTAGTCAGTTTTTGATGGTCTTGCGGAGCTATGCTGTCGGCTTTGGTGGCAACAAGAGCCACTTTATCAATCACAGGTGAAAACAGCCGTTTCAGCAAACTGTTATTGCCGTACGAGAAGCTCTTCATCAGCTCATTGATAGCCAGTTGCAGTTCGGCAAAATGATGCTCACCATTTTGTAGCGCCTGCAGTACATCTACCAACACAACCTGCCGGTTAAAGTATTTAAAGTACTTTTGATAAAACGGGGTAATAACGTGTTGCTGATAATAGCGGTATTTTTCCTGCAGCCGTTTTGCCCAGACATCAGGTATTGGACAGGACAACGGCCAGGGGAAAAATTCCAGAGCCGGAGCTCCTTCAAGCTCACCAGGTAACACCATCCGGCCGGGTTGCAACAGTAATAATTTTCGACTTCTGCACTGACGCAAGAATGCGCGATAGTCAGCGGCTAATTCGCGTAACTGTTGCTCAGCGTTGTCTTCTGATGCCGCCTTTGCCATTGAATTCACTTTTTCAAGCCACTCACTGGCCAGTTTATGGCGCAGTTCCGCATTCAGCAACCGCTGCTGTTGCTGGCTCCACTCATCATAGCTCAATTGCAATAAGGGTAAATCGAGTAACCATTCACCCGGGTAGTCAATTAAGTCTAAGGTTAACCGGCGCGTATCCAAAACCCGTCCTGCCAGACCACTTCGCGGCTGATATTTTACTTCTACCCGTATTTCGCTAACGTCACGGGTTGACTGAGGCCACTTAGGGGTGTCTCCGGTTAAACAATCAATAGCCCCCTCATAATCAAAACGGGAAACCTGCCAGTTGCTGCTGGTGTGTAACCGACAGCCATTAAGCCGCTGTTGTTGTTTTACCTTAAAGTACGGCAGTTGCTGAGTTTCATTTGCGTACAGCAATTGCTCCAGAATACCGGTAATTAAAGCGGTTTTACCGGCACCACTTAAGCCCGTTACGGCAAGACGGATATGACGATCAAACCCGCGATGAATAGCATCGCGGGTTTGGTGTTTAAACTTCTGGAAACGGCTCACAGACGATTAAATTCTCGTTGAAGATTATAATGATTTGAGGTTACGTACTTTTCCATTGATTGCAACTGCTCTTCCAGCTCATCAAACTCGCGCTTAATGTCACGAAATGCATCTCTTGGCGGCTCTCCGCCCTGCCATACCTTTGTCTTAACGTCGACATTATGGCGGATGCCATTGGCTGGCTTTTTATCCAGAATCAACCAACCTGCCATATAAAGAACAAAGAAGAAGCCGCTGGAAAAAATTAAGCCGGTAAAAAATACAACGCGCACCAACCAAGGTTCTAAATTAAGATATTCCCCAAGTCCGGCGCAAACACCGGCAATTTTGCCTCTTTCTGAGTCACGGCGCAGTTCACGTTTGGGTAATTGCACACTCATTGTCTGTCCCTCCAGCCCGGAGCATCAGCATCCAAAATGCGTTCCAGTGTCTGTACACGCTCCCGGATGCGTTTCGCCTGATCGGCCAGTAACGCCAAAGATTCCCTTTCTTCCTCATTCAATCCCTGGTTCATTTGCCGTTTACTGCGATAATGAAGGATGATCCAGATGGGCGCGACCACCAGAACAAACAGAATGATCGGCGCCATAAACATCCCTAAAATTGCTTCAATATCCATTTTGTTCAGCCTGCTTTAAGAGTCTTGTTTTGTTTTTGAGCTCATACGAGCGCGTAAAGCTTCCAACTCGTCATTCACTTTACTCTCGTTTTCCAGCTCCGCAAACTCATCGCGCAACGTCCGCTTACCCATATCATAGGACTCGACCTGAGCTTCTAAATCATCAATCTTCGCTTCGTACCGGTCAAAACGCTGCATTGCATCGTCAACTTTGCCACTATCAACCTGCTGCTTAACCTGTAAGCGGCTGCTAGCGGTTTTCTGACGCATTAAAATTGTTTTTTGACGAGACTTAGCATCGGCCAGTTTTTCCTGAAGCTGACCAATTTCGTCGTTCAGTTTATCCAGGCTTTCGTTAACACGGTCCATTTCCTGCTGCAGCGCATCAACGCCCTGCTGTGCCTTTTGCTTTTCAACTAAAGCCTGGCGTGCTAAATCTTCACGCTCTTTAGTTAACGCCAGTTCAGCTTTGTTTTCCCATTCCTGAACTTCATTTTCCATACGCTGCTGCTGACGCTGAATGTCTTTCTTTTCAGCCAACAAACGCGCAGATGTTGAGCGTACTTCAACTAAAGTATCTTCCATTTCCTGAATGATCAGGCGCACCATTTTCTGCGGATCTTCAGCTTTATCCAATAAAGAATTGATATTGGAGTTCACGATATCGCTAAAACGTGAAAAAATACCCATAATAATTACCTCATACTGGTTTAATAAACGATTCGGTAATTTATTATTCAAGTATCAAGCCAACTTTTATTTATTTTTTAACAAGCTGTTTTATAAAAGTTTTTTTGATTTTACGATCATTTTGCACTTGCGCGAGTTCGTAAAATAAACTAATAATTAGCAAAAATAACTATAATATAAGGCATTCGACATGCGCCCTGAGCGAAAACCCGACAACCTCATTGGCCAGTCCAATAGTTTTTCCGACGTACTGGAACAAGTTTCGCAAATTGCGCCTCTCGATAAACCTGTCCTTATTATTGGAGAGCGCGGCACCGGGAAAGAGCTTATCGCCTCGCGCTGTCATTATCTTTCCAGACGTTGGCAACAACAATACATTACACTTAACTGTGCTGCGCTTAATGAAAACCTGTTAGACAGTGAACTGTTCGGGCACGAAGCCGGCGCCTTCACCGGTGCCGCTAAAAAACACGAAGGTCGCTTTGAACGCGCCGACGGCGGCTCGCTGTTTCTTGACGAGCTGGCAAATACTTCATTACGAGTGCAGGAAAAGCTCCTCCGCGTTATTGAGTATGGAGAGTTCGAACGAGTCGGCGGACGCCACCCGGTTAAAGTCGATACGCGCCTGATTGCCGCAACAAATGAAGACCTCCCTTCACTTGCTGCCAATGGTAAATTTCGCTCAGACTTGCTTGACCGCCTTGCTTTTGATGTTATCACCCTGCCGCCGTTACGTGAGCGACGCGATGACATTATGTTACTTGCTGAGCATTTTGCTATTTCTATGGCTAGAGAAATGGAGCTTGAACTGTTTAGCGGTTTTTCAGAAAAAGCCCGAAAAACATTAATGGAGTATCACTGGCCCGGTAACGTACGGGAATTAAAGAATACCGTCGAGCGCAGTTTATACCGACTGGGTAATGGGCATGTCCCCATTCACGATATTATTATTGATCCGTTTAACAGTCCGTTCCGCCCTAAAACTTCAGTAGCCAAAGCCGCGGCACAGGAGCCGGTCGCTAGCGAAATACCGCCTCAGGACAACAACGACTCAAACGACTTGCCGAAGTTGAACCCGGAACAACCCGTCGACTTTAAGCAGAAGTCTCAGGAGTATGAAATTGAAGTCTTGTCACAAGCCTTACGTTTATGTCAGTTTAA
The DNA here is from genome assembly GCA_051747845.1 of Pseudomonadota bacterium. Lineage (GTDB taxonomy): Bacteria > Pseudomonadota > Gammaproteobacteria > Enterobacterales > Alteromonadaceae > Idiomarina. Next base: position 49 of record JBNJGQ010000099.1, on the reverse strand, counting down.
CCAAAAGAAAACAGCAAATTTTCTCGGACTGACATATCATCAATTACGT
>JBNJGQ010000098.1:0-5434 GCA_051747845.1 Pseudomonadota bacterium | reverse complement strand
GGTGCATTGGTTAAGCGCTCATAGTGACGCAACAAATGACGCTCTTTTGCACGGAAGAACAAAATCGCTTCACCTGTACGGCCCGCACGACCAGTACGTCCAATACGGTGAACATAAGATTCAGTATCGCTTGGTAAGTCATAGTTAATAACGTGCGTAATTTCAGGAACATCTAAGCCACGAGCAACAACGTCGGTTCCTACCAGAATTTCGATGTGTCCACTACGTAACTGACTGACAGTCTGCTCACGCTGAGCCTGGTTCAAATCACCGCTTAATGGCGCCGCTTTAAAGCCATTGCGTTGCAATAACTCCGCCACGTCCATTGTATCCTGACGGGTACGTACGAAAATTAACGCCCGTTGGTAAGGAGTCACTTCCAGTAAACGCGTCAGAGCGGTCATTTTAGTCATGCCCTGAACTTTCCAGGCTTTCTGCTTAATGGTCGCTTTTTCGCGAGCAATAGCTTCAATCTGAATGTTCAGCGGATCTTTTAAGAAAGTTTTTGCCAGTTTGCGAATGGCATTTGGCATGGTTGCTGAGAATAGTGCGCGTTGCGCCGTATTCGGTACAGCTTTTAAAATCGTTTCGATGTCTTCAATGAAACCCATGTTAAGCATTTCATCAGCTTCATCCAGAACACCCACTTTCAAACCGTCCAGTTGCAGAACGTTTTTATTTAATAAGTCGATAAGACGACCTGGGGTACCAACAACAATGGCGGTTCCCTGCTTCAGGGCTTTAACCTGAGGACCAAATGGTGCGCCACCATAAACGGTTGCTACGCCAACGCCACGCATTTTTGCAGCAAAACCTTCCAGTGCTTCAGCTACCTGAATAGCCAGCTCACGAGTTGGCGTTACTACTAATACCTGAGTTTGCTTAACCGACGCATCGATTTTTGCCAGTGCTGGTAAACCAAAAGCGGCAGTTTTACCGGTACCTGTCTGAGCTTCACCTAATACATCCTGACCTTCAAGCAGTGCAGGAATAGCCTGCAGCTGGATAGGAGTAGGCGTTAAAAACTGCATTGCGTTTAATTGTTCAAGCACAGCACTAGGTAAGGCCATGTCGTTAAACGACAGACCCGTTTGGGTATTTGACATATTTGTCTCACTTTATTCCCGTTTGCCCATTGGCAAACATAACAAAAAAGGGGTTATGGCCCGGCAACAGGAATCAGTATTCAGTCTCTAAACTGTCTGGACTGGAATCAGGCGCTGCAACCCCACGAATCAAGGGTGACCGCTGCCTCATCAGTTATGCGGTGTTCCTTGAGGAAGGGCGGATTATACGTTTTTTTACCAGAAACGCAATGTATTTGAGCTTTTTTTCACCAAACACATCAATTTCTGCCAAAATCATCGAAAAAGTTGAACCATTTCTCTTTATATTGCCTACATTATTAGAGAGTTTTTCAAATTTGGAGGCACTATGTCAGCACATTCTATGTCATCGTTGACGAAGAAAGATTGCTTTATCGAAGGTCACTGGGTTCCTACAGACAAACGTTTCTCAGTAACCAACCCGGCAACCGGCGACGTGTTAGCCGAAGTTGCTGACGCCGACGAGGATCTAACGCAACGCGCTATCAATGTTGCTGAAACGGCTTTAAAGAGCTGGCGTAAGAAAACAGCCCGCGAGCGCGCAGTTCTTCTGCGTAAATGGTACGAAGCCATGATGGATAACAAGCAGGCTCTGGGCGAATTAATGAGTGCTGAGCAAGGCAAACCCGTCCCTGAAGCCGTTGGCGAGGTAGAGTACGGCGCCAGCTTTGTCGATTGGTTTGCCGGTGAAGCTGAACGCATCGATGGTGATATATTGCCCAACGCTGACAGCAGTAAGCGCGTAATGGTAACGAAAGAACCCGTGGGAGTCTGTGCGGCCATCACTCCGTGGAATTTCCCCAACGCCATGATCACTCGCAAAATAGCACCAGCATTAGCAGCAGGCTGCACTATCGTGGTTAAGCCGCCTCAACTAACGCCTTTATCCAGCCTTGCCCTGGCACAGTTAGCCAGTGAAGTGGGTATCCCCGATGGCGTCATTAATATCATTCCAACCAGCGACGCAAAAACGGTCGGCAAACGTTTGGCTACCTCTCCCAAGGTTCGCAAGTTGTCATTTACCGGCTCAACCGGGGTTGGCAAAATTTTAATGCAACAATGTTCAGAACACGTAACCAAACTGTCATTAGAGCTTGGAGGTAATGCCCCTTTCATCGTCTTTGATGACGCCGATATTGAACAAGCAGCTGAACAACTTATTGCGTGCAAATTCCGTAACGGCGGTCAAACCTGCGTATCAGCCAACAGAATACTGGTGCAAAAGTCTGTCGCCGACAAGTTTACAGATGCGGTTGTCAGCAAGGTAAAAGGCCTGAAAGTGGGGCCAGGCACTGAAGAAGGCGTCGACTTAGGTCCACTTATCGATCAGGATGCAGTTGATAAAGTCCAGCGGCTGGTATTGTCCGCCAAGTCTGATGGTGCAACCATAGAAACTGGCGGTTCAGTAATGACCGAACTCGGCGATTTATTCTACGCTCCAACGGTATTAACTGGCGTCACTGACGATATGGACATCAGTGAAGAGGAAATTTTTGGCCCGGTGGTGGCTATCAATACCTTTGAAAGCGAAGAGGAAGGTATCGAGAAAGCCAATAACACGCCTTTTGGTCTGGCGTCTTACTTTGCAGCAAAAGACACCGCTCGTATTTTCCGCGTCAGCGAAGCACTTGAATATGGCATGGTTGGTGTTAACACCGGTGGAATTTCACACGCCTACAATCCGTTTGGCGGAATTAAAGAGTCAGGTGTTGGTCGTGAAGGTTCTAAATACGGTATCGACGAATACCTTGAGTTAAAAACAGTAACTCTTGGCGGACTTGGATGAACCCATTTGAAAGTACATTTAAACAGCTGAAAAGCCATTTCGACAGCGGACTCACTCGTCCGCTGTCGTGGCGTTTAAATCAGCTTAAACAGCTTCAACGCTTCCTGGATGAAAATGAAAAACCATTGCTGGAAGCATTAAAAATTGACCTGAGCAAACACCCGAGTGAAGCCCGCTTAACTGAATTGCAGTTCCTGCAAAACGATATTAAACACACAATAAAAGCCTTACCGAAATGGAGCAAAGCTCGTAAAGTCGGAAATCCATTACTCGCCTGGCCCGCTAAGAGCCAGTTAATCCCTGAGCCTTTAGGTACAGTATTAATTTTAGGTGCCTGGAACTACCCTTTGCAGTTACTTTTAGCACCTTTAGTGGCCGCTATCGCTGCGGGTAACTGTGCGTTAATAAAACCCTCAGAACATGCATCTGCAACTGAGGATTTATTATCTCGGCAACTTCCCGACTACCTGGATAACTCCGCCATAAAAATTGTGACCGGAGCGGCGACCGAGTCGCAACAGCTGACAACATTGCCCTTTGACCACATTTTCTATACCGGTGGTGAACATGCCGCTAAGTCAATTATGGCAGCGGCAGCTGAAAATCTAACACCCGTAACCCTGGAACTTGGCGGCAAAAGTCCCGCGGTTGTTTTAGCCGATGCACCTATTCAAGTAGCAGCCCGACGTATTGTCTGGGGGAAATTCCTGAATGCCGGTCAAACTTGTATTGCACCTGACTACGTACTGGTAGAAGACAGTGTAAGAGAGCAACTCATTAGCGCTATGCAACAGGAGCTGATCAACTTTTACGGTGATGATCCACAGAGTAGTGACTGTTATGGCAGAATAATTCACCAGGGGCATTGGCAGCGCCTCACACAAATGCTGGATCAGGAAAACATCGCTATTGGAGGCGACTTTGATAAAGCGGAGCGTTATATCGCACCTACCATAGTCGATGGCGTTAAAGAAGACAGCGCCCTGATGCAGGAAGAAATTTTTGGTCCAATACTTCCTGTTATTACCATTAAGTCAGCAGCTGATGCGATTGAAAAAATCCACCGCCATCCTAAACCGCTTGCTCTTTATGTCTTTAGTAACACTCAACGGTTACTCACCCTATTTACCGAAAAAGTCTCAGCCGGAAACGTGTGCTATAACGACACTCTCATGTTTATGCTTAACGACAAACTGCCATTTGGCGGCGTTGGTCGTAGTGGCATGGGTCGCTACCATGGCAAGTGGGGGTTCGATACATTCAGCCATTTAAAGCCGGTTATGAAGCGCAGCTTTCGGTTTGATGTTGCCTTACGCTACCCACCTTATAGCAAGTTTAAGGACAAAATCTTATCCTGGTTTAGTTCCTAGGCATTGAAATTCAGCGGGTGCGTCTGCATATCACTAGTAACAGTTTAGTGAAATGAAATATCTACAGGAGCGCACGCAGCTAATGTCCGAATCCAATATCGTTAACGTTGACTTGCAAAACTTCCAGCAGGTTTTACTGGAAGGTTCAAAAGAAAAACTCATTATTATCGATTTTTGGGCAGACTGGTGTGAGCCCTGCAAACAGCTCATGCCGGTACTGGAAAAACTGGCCTCGCAATACAGCGACCAAGTTATCCTCGCCAAGATAAACTGTGATGAGCAGCAAGAGCTGGCAATGCAGTTTGGTATTCGAAGCTTGCCGACAGTCGCCTTTTTTAAAGATGGTCAGCCAGTAGACAGTTTTGGCGGTGTGAAAACAGAAGGCGAAATCCGTGAGATACTGGATAAACATCTGCCCAGTCCGTCTGACGATCTGATTCAACAGGCTCAAACCGCAATGGGCGAAGGCGATGCGAACAAAGCTTATACGTTAGCGAAGCAAGCTTACGATATCGACAGTAGCAATATGCAGGCATTGAAGCTGTTGGCAGAAGCAGCCGTTGATGCCGGTCGCCTCGATCAGGCAAAAGAACTGGTTTCCAAAATTCCGATGGTTGAGCAAGATGGCGACTATCAGCGTATAAAAGGCAAACTTGAACTTGCCGAGGACGCCGCCGACTCACCGGAACTAAGAGCTTTGCAGGAGCAGGTCGAAAACCAACCAGAAGATCTATCTCTGAAACTGCAGCTTGCTCTGAAACTTCATGAAGCGCACCGCGATGAAGAAGCCTTAGAGTTGGTTTTCACCGTGTTAGCTAAAGACGTGAACTTTGCTGATGCAAAAAAATACGCACTCGACATAATCAATTCCTTACCGAATGGTGATCCTCTGGCAGCGACCTATCGTAGGAAGTTGTACAGCACTATGTATTAATGGCTGTTCACTAGCAACTTTGGCCGGCTTCCTCAGCCGGCTTTTTTTTATTCTGGCTTTTCGCGATAATAACGCCATGCAAAAAATCTATCGTCAGCGTATTCAGTCCGGGTCACTTCAGCCCGATAAACACCAACAGAGTGCTGTTAACGCGCTGCAACAGCGGCTGGACTCACTTGCCAAAGGCGATCAACCACAAAGTCTTTACCTGTTTGGTCCTGTAGGCCGTGGTAAAACA
>JBNJGQ010000097.1:0-5454 GCA_051747845.1 Pseudomonadota bacterium | reverse complement strand
AGCGATCAAGCACTTTGCTTCTCGTAAAGCCATGGATATTGACGGCTTAGGCGATAAAATTGTAGAGCAACTGGTGGAAAGAGACTGGATAAAGTCACCGGCTGACTTGTATCGTTTATCAAAAGCTGAACTGGCAACTTTACCCCGAATGGGCAGTAAATCTGCTGAAAATCTTCGAAATGCGATTAAAGCAACACAAGAAACAACGTTAGCCCGTTTTATTTATTCATTAGGTATTCGGGAAGTGGGTGAAGCCACGGCCAACGCGCTGGCAAATCACTTTAAAAACCTGGATGCGCTTGTTGCAGCTAAGAGCGAGCAGTTACAGGAAGTCCCGGATGTAGGAGCCGTTGTCGCGCACCATATTGTGTCTTTCTTTCATGAATCTCACAATCAGCAAGTCGTAGAGGAACTCAGGGAGTTTATTTCCTGGCCGGAAGGTGGAGACGCCAGCTCGGTTCAAAGTGATCGCCTGGCAGGTAAGACTTATGTCATTACTGGTACTTTATCGACTATGACTCGTGATGAAGCAAAATCGGCGCTTGAAGCGCTAGGAGCGAAAGTCGCTTCCAGTGTTTCTAAAAAGACAACGGCTTTGGTTGCAGGGGAGAACGCAGGCTCAAAATTGACAAAAGCCCAGTCCCTAGGGCTTTCGATACTTGATGAAGATGCATTGCATCAGTTGTTAAAAGACTAACGCCCGCGAGAGCTCAAGTCTTTTAACAGGCCTGAGCCGTTGATATCAGCAATGCCTTTTTCTTCATCGAATTCAAATTTGATAGTAGGGTGCGTTGTATCCAGCAAGTAACTGCGATCATTAATTTGCACGCGCAGATGCCGGAGTGGTTCCTCTTCATCAAATTCCCGGCGGTGATTCACGCTGATTTTATGTTCACCAATAGTTAATTCAAAACCCTTGAAAAAGCCGCTAGCAAATTCAGCCACATAAATTTGTCCCTGTTTATTAACGAACAGGTTAAGAATATAGTTTGGCGGCATTTCTGAGCTCCGCATTTGGGATTCCCCTGCGGTAAAAATAACGGTGTCATAAACCTTTTTATATTCGAAACCAAAATCTAAAGGCTCAGTGCGACCTGAAGGGTAAATGACTTTTCCGCTTCCCTCTGCTTTCCAGTCAGCTAAAGTTTGTGTACTAAAAAGTAATGTTATAACGACAAAAACAAATTTTAAGTTGTTCATAGGTTGCCTCAACTACTCACCTCAGTGACATTTACTTTTAACTTAAGCATTTGTCCTGGCTGTAGATAACGATTGCGCTGAATATTATTCCATTGCTCTATTTGATGAATGGTGACATTAAATTTATCAGCAATCCTGGCCAGTGAGTCACCGGTTCGCACACGGTATCGGATATTACGCATAATGCTATTGATACCGCTTTGTACTGCCGAAGAGGGTTCAGCTTCCGTCCAAACCACCAATTCTTGTCCTGGTCTTAAATAATCACCAGGAGCCATAGAATTCCAACGTGCTAAGTCTCGTAAATTGACGCTGTAAGCACGGCTAAGATCCCATAGTGTATCACCCGACTGGACAACGTGCTCTAGACGTTTACCCTGACGTTTTTGATCCTGACGGTTCTCGCGTCGCTGATCCTGGGATAGCTTATAGTTGTCGATATTTAGAGTCGCAACAGGGACTAACAGATGTTCACCAGCACGGATAATGTGACTGCTGATATCATTCACCTGCTGAATAACGTCGACCGATGTATTGTATTTATTTGAAATAGTTAACAGGCTTTCACCGGATTTAACTTCATGGCGTGTCCAGCTCAGCCAATCTTTTGGCTCGGTTTCACTTAATGCCTGCTTAAACTTTTCCGCATTCTGGTTAGGAAGAAGTAAACGATGAGGGCCGTTTGGTGCTGTTGCCCAACGGTTATAACCTGAGTTGTACTGGTGCAGTAAATCCAGTGGCATATCAGCCATGTCTGCGGCTAATGCCAAATCAATTTGCGCCGGAGTTTCAACCACTTCAAGTTTTGGTTGGTTTTCAATGGGGTACCAAGCCACACCATACTCTTCACTGTTGGCCAGTATTTCTGCTAAGGCAAGCAACTTAGGCACGTAAGCTCTTGTCTCGCGCGGCAGAGACAAACTCCAGAAGTCAGTTGGCTTGTTCAATCGTTCATTTTTTCGAATGGCAGCGGCCACCCGGCCTTCACCTGAATTGTAGGCTGCAAGGGCATGCATCCAGTTGCCATCAAAGTAACGGTGCAACGCTTGTAAATAGTCTAAAGCGGCATGAGTAGCTGCGAAAACGTCACGGCGGCCGTCATACCACCAGTTGATATCTAAGCCATACTGGCGCGCCGTACCCGGAATAAACTGCCAAACACCCGAAGCACTGCCGTGCGAATAGGCAAATGGGTCGAACGCACTTTCTACTATCGGCAATAATGCCAGATCAACTGGCATATCACGCTTTTCCAGCTCTTCGACAATCAAATGAAGATAAGGCTCGGCTCGCTTAGCAACGCGGTCCAAATATTCGGGGTGGCTAGCATACCAGTTGCGCTGGCTTTGCACTCTGGGTACATCAGGTACCTCAAAACGCAACTGCTGTCGAATTCGTACCCAAAGGTCATCCTGTTGTTGAGGTGTCAGCTCAACAGGTTTAGTCGCTGCGATTTCTTCTTCAGCTGGCTGACTAATTACTTCTTCAGGAATGGGCGTTAGCTTGAGCTCAGATGGCTGGTTGGTTTCTATCGGGGCGTTGTCGCTAAACAGCATAGTGTTTTGGCAGCCACTTAATGCCAAGCCACTGGCTATCATACAGTACTTAAACCATGTGTTTTTTCGCTTGCTGTCTGTCATGCGTAATTTACTTCCGATAATTATTAAAATCTTGAGGAGTTTAAAGAATCACGCGTTATCTTTCCACTGTCTAATTGTGTAAAAAACGTCCTCAGGGGTGTTTTTTACACTTCTGGCATGTTCACTGGCCGCTGCGATAACACTTTTTTGATCAAAACGGAGAAAGGGGTTAATGGCTAACTCCAACTGTAGCGTACTTGGTAGAGTAATTTGATCCTGTTCACGCAGCATTTTGACCTTTTCGGCATAACTTTGTAGTACAGCGTTGTCTGGCTCAACTTTTAAAGCAAATGCTAGATTTGCCTGGGTGTATTCATGGGCACAGAATACCCGGGTGTCGCCCGGCAGCTTGCGCAGCTTTAAAAGAGAATGAGTGAATTGCTCTGGTGTTCCCTCAAACATTCGGCCACATCCGCCAGAAAACAGCGTGTCACCACAGAACAGGAAACCGGGGGTATAAAAGCTGATGTGATCTAAAGTATGTCCCGGAGTGCTAAAAACCTGCCATGGAATGCCGCCAACGGTTACTGTATCACCCTCGCTGACTGTTTGAGTTAAGGTTTTTATTTCAGGGTTATTTGGGCCAATAACCGGGCATGGGGCTTCCTGGACTAACTCAGCAATACCACCTGTGTGATCGTAATGGTGGTGAGTGACCAAGATAGAATCAATACTTTTATTGTTTTGTTTCAGCCACTGTTGAACGGGTTTAGCTTCTCCAGGGTCTACAATAATAACAGTGTCATTATTATTGGTTTCAATCGCCCATATATAATTGTCATCAAAAGCTTCAATTGCATGAACTCGCATGTTAACCCCTATAGCGCTAGGATGAGAAACCCAGCGAGTAAGTTGAAGATAAGTTCATACTACAGGAATTAGCCGTGTTAATTAAACCAGCATACTCGAAAATTGATTTAGCGGCTCCGGAAGATTGGCAGCAAATAGCCTGTGGGCAGTACATGGTGGAGCAGACGGCTGAGCTTATCCGGTCTCACCAACGCAGGTTGAAGCCTGGAAAGACGGTGGCAATTAGTTCCTTAGGGCCGGGGCTCAATGACTGTTTTAGAGGCAGTGCCGACTGGCTGACCTTAGGTGCCGCGGGAAAGGTTGCGGTGCGCAGTGAGCTGACTGACATGGCGTTAAAAAAGGACAGTGTGGATAACCTCATTGCTCCTTTTGTCCTTGAATTTTGCCAAAACCCACACAAGCTATTAAGAGAGGTTACCCGGGTTCTCGATGAAGACGGTGTACTGGTATTGAGCGGCTTTAATCCATATAGCCCAGCAGTAGCAAGTGGGTTCTTTATTCGTCATAAAAAGAGCTTTCCCTGGTGTGGGCGGTACTTTACGTTGATAAGAGTAAAAGATTGGCTGGAAGTTCTAGGGTTTGAAGTGCTGGAGTCTGAATTCTATGTTTCACACTTTTTACACCACAGCGAACATAAAGGAAACGACTGGTCAACAAAACTGAGCGAAGCAATACCGGGGATGCGTGCCGCTTACTTTATTGTGGCCAGGAAACAAACTTTGATAAGTCGGTTGAAACCCTCAGTTCAGCGGAAGCAACTCGCTGTAAATGGAAGGCAAACGGCAGCGGCAATGACGACAAAACAGTTTTCAAAATTTAAACGCAATTAAAGAGGTATTAAACTATGATTACAGCGCAAGAGTTATGTGGCAAAGCGAAGTCTAATGTAAAAGAAGTAACAACCGATGATTTGCAAAAAGCGATAGAGCAGGGCGCTCGTGTTATCGACGTGAGAGAGCCCGCTGAATACGGGCAGGGGCATATTCGTGAGGCGGTAAACATGCCTCGTGGCGTGCTGGAAATGCAATTGAACCAACACCCTGATGTGGCAGGCTATGATAATGCACTAGAGCGCATTGCTGAAAAGCCTCTGTACCTTATTTGTCGTACCGGAGGGCGTTCAGCACTGGCAGCGGAAAGTCTGCAACGTATGGGATTCGACGATGTCTATAGCGTAGATGGAGGTATGAGTGCCTGGCAGGAGAAAAAGCTGCCGGTAGTTGCTGGCGAGTAACTTACTCGCCCTCAAACCCTTTATCTTCTAATAGTGGCTCGCGCGTTGCGGCGTTGCGGGCCAGTTCGTCACAACGCTCATTTTGCTTGTGCCCAGAATGGCCTTTAATCCACTTCCACTCTACTTTATGGCGACTGACTTCCTGATCCAGTTGTTGCCACAAATCTTTATTCTTTACCGCCTTACGTGCCGATGTACGCCAGCCATTTTGCTTCCAGCGTTGCATCCATTGTTCAATGCCTTGCTTTACATATTGACTATCCGTTGTAAGAATAACGTGGCAGGAACGCTTTAAAGCGCGTAAACCTTCAATGGTAGCAAGCATCTCCATCCGGTTGTTGGTCGTTAGCTTATATCCTTGACTCAGCTCTTTATGATGCTTCCCATATTCCAATACGGCACCATAACCGCCTGGCCCGGGATTCCCAAGGCAAGAGCCGTCGGTATATAAATGAACAGTTTTTGAGTTCGACATGTTACTTGCTACTATATCCATTGTTTTCAGCGAGTATATCAGGATTTCAGCATGCGTCAGGTCGTATTAGATACAGAAACTACCGGTATTGACCC
>JBNJGQ010000096.1:1875-5524 GCA_051747845.1 Pseudomonadota bacterium | reverse complement strand
CCGAAAAGCGTTGCTGTTTCACCGGGGAAATCGTGCCCTGTTTAAGATTCTGCGCATAAAGAATCGCGGCAGAAAGAGGCGTTCTTATTTGATGTGCCAGAGAAGCAACCATCTTCCCCATGGACGATAAACGCTGTAGATGACTAATGCGATTTTGCAGGCGACGGGTTTCAGTTAAATCCGTTAAGACAATAAGCTGCCCAGGTTTTTCATTCACGACCGAGGTATCCAGCCTGACACGGCGCCCGTTACGCAGAGACACCTCATGCCAGTCATCAGCTTTCGGAGCAAACAGCTCGCTGACTAACTCGCGCCAGAGGTAACCTTTTAACGAATGGCCCAGAAGCCCCGTTGCGTTGTCATTGCAATAATCCACAAGCCCATGACTGTCCAGCAAAATTACGGCATTTGGCATGGCATCAATAATTTGATGATAAGTGGCCATACTGACATCTCCAATTAACGACTATGGAGAGGTTAATGCAAAATGAGTGCCATTATAATTCCGTTGTTTTTCAGTTAGTTGAGCTATTATCTATTGTCAAAAGACTGACGCTTGCCTTCAATCCTTTTGAATTCCGTACTTTTTCATCTTCTCAACCAGAGTCGTACGCCGCATGCTAAGTAACTCAGCGGCCTTAGCTACCACCCAGTCTGACTTTTCCAGTGCCTGGGCGATCATTCCGGTTTCTATTTCTGTCAGCATGTCTTTTAAATTAACGCCGTCATCCGGTAATTCAGAGCTGTCATTAGCTGGGGCAGCCTGCGCATCGTCGCTGTCATCGTCCGACTCATTAAAAATGGCACTAAGCGCTTCACGCTCCAGCATTTCTTCCGGGTAGTCAGGACTGGGGGCACTGTGCTCAACATGCTGATATTTGGGCGGTAAATCAGGAACATCCACCAGGCTGTCAGGGTGCATAATAGTCAAGCGCTCAATCAGGTTCGTCAGTTCGCGTACGTTACCCGGCCAACGATGATAAGAAAGCGATTCCAGCGCCCTTTCGGTAAAGCGCACGCCCACACCACGCTCCTTTTTAAAACGCTGGGTCAGTTCCTGTAATAACAACGGTACGTCTTCCTGACGCTCGCGCAATGCAGGCATTTCAATCGGAAAAACGTTCAAACGGTAATACAAATCCTCGCGGAATTTACCGTCAATAATCATCTGTTCCAGCTCACGGTGGGTTGCAGCAACAACCCGTACATCGGCAACAATACTTTTACTGCCACCAACCCGTTCAAAGGTTCGTTCCTGCAAAACTCGCAGCAGTTTCACCTGCATGGGCATTGGCATATCACCAATTTCATCCAGAAAAAGGGTACCGCCCTGAGCCAGTTCAAAACGCCCTTTGCGCGCGCCTATTGCTCCGGTAAAAGCCCCTTTTTCGTGCCCGAATAACTCACTTTCTAATAAGTCTCCGGGAATAGCGCCACAGTTAACCGGCACAAAAGGCCCTTTGTTACGTTCCGATAGATCATGAATGCCGCGGGCAACGACTTCTTTACCGGTTCCGGATTCCCCCAAAACAAGAACGTTGGCGTCGGTTACTGCCACTTGCTCTATTAACTGCCGCACATGTTTCATGGTGCGGCCATTACCAATTAAGGTCTGCTCCAGTTTACCACTGCCGGGGTGCCGTGTTCTTGCAGGCTTAATTGGCATTTGCTGGTGGTATGCCTGACAGTAATGCAGCATATTCGACAAACTGGCGTAGTCGAAAGAGTCTTCCAAAGGACCAATAACATTGGCTTTTTGTAACGCCTGGTGCTGTTGAGTGTTCGCACAAATAAAGGGAAGGTGTGGCGAATCGCCCGCCAGCTCCATCAGGTTATCAACGCCATTGCCGGCAATGACACACAGAGCATCGGTTGCAGAGAGTTTAAGAGTGTCCGAAGGAGATATGACTTCAACGGTTTCACCAATAAAGGTTAATACCGTTTCAAAATGCTGACGACGCTCTGGTTGCTGTTCAACCAGGTAGACTGTTCTTGTTTTTGTCATAGACGAGTTTACCGCAACGTCCTATTTCACATTTCCTAACACAAACGTTTCACCCGCACTCGAGAGATACCACTGTTCCTGCCCATCGACAGTTCGTGACTCTGCGTGTGAAACCCACTGATAGAATACATTGCGATGTACTCTTGCTGTCAATCCTCTTTGCATCACAATATAAGGAATGCCCTCTTTCATTGTGAGCGGATGTTCAGAACTTAATACCAGAGTATCACCGATGTTGGTGGTTAACAGCAATAATTGCTCACCATCTTCTTCCCGTTGCTCCCAGTCAACGACAACAAAAGGCGTATCTTCAACAGTAATTTTAACTTTTTCAGCAGGTGTTACTAAAAAATAATCGCCGTCCTCTACCACCAGAACCGAGGCAAACAACTTAACCAAAGCCTGACGTTTTATCTGGCTCCCCTGATAGAACCAATCACCATTAGCTGCAATATGAATGGGGAGCTCGCCGCAATAAGGCGGATCCCACAATTCGGTTGGCGCGTGTTGATGTTTTTCCAGCTCAGAAATTAAACGGTTCAGTGACATAAATCGAAACTTAGTCGACGAGTTTTTTCTGTCTTAATAAATACCAAAGCGTTGCTTCTGTACGGTTTGATACTTTTATGGCCTTAAATATTGCCGACAAGTGCACACGAATGGTGCCTTCGGTAATGCCCAGAATATTGGCTATCTCTTTATTCGATAAGCCCTGCGCTAATAATTGCATAATTTCCAATTGGCGCGGCGATAAGAAGCTTTCGGCACCGCTGGACTTATCACGGGGTTCGTTAAGATGCGGGTCGTCAGGAATATAACGGTCACCGTTTAACAGGGCGCGAATAGCCAGTTTAGCCTGCTCAGCTGAACTGTCTTTGGGTAAATAACTACGAACCCCTGCAGCAAGAACCTGACGAACTTCAGAAATAGAGCGTGGTCGCGTAAACAAGACAATATGCGTACGCGGCGCAACTTTCTTCAAGCGTTGCAGAGCTGGGCGGATTTCAGCGTCCGGCAGATCCATCTCTAAAAAAATCAGATCGTAATCATCAGCTGCTAAATAACTTTCCGCAATCTCAAACGAATCAGCCTCGTAAATTGAGGGTTGATTCGCATAGTTGGTAAGAATTTGTATAAGACCAGCACGCATAAAAAACTGCGGATCAATAATTAGAACTTTCATCCTGAAATCCAAAATAATGCCTATTCAATTAACTTTTAGCATACCTAAATTATAACAGACGGCAAGTTTTTTACGGTTATCTAACAGCTCCCCGAATGTCATGTTAACTTAGTTAACAAAAACTTCCGGCAACATCTAGGCGGTTGTACAGTAAAAACGCTATAGTGTTGTCTAAATTATTTGCCACGGAGTTAAATTACAATGCGACGCATTACCTGCTTAATTGTAAGCTTGGGCTTATCAGCTTCAGCCATCGCCGACACCTTATATACCAACATGAAAGGCTACACCCTGACCAGCCCCGCCGGAGAAAACGCGGTATTACAGGAATTCTCTACCATGTTGGTAGAAAACGGAAGAATTCAGGCGATAGGCGGCGAGACTCTCGCGCAGCGCTTTGCTGATATAGATAGTACGGTCGATATGAATGGCAAAACCGTACTCCCGGGGTTAACTGACGC
>JBNJGQ010000096.1:0-1775 GCA_051747845.1 Pseudomonadota bacterium | reverse complement strand
GTATGCCGCTTCGGGTTTACGGCATGATTGCCGCAACAGAGCCAAAGCTCGCTCAACTTCTGGCTGAAGGGCCCTACGAAACCCAGGACCAGAAGCTGGCTATCCGCAGCGTTAAAATCTACGCCGACGGTGCACTGGGAAGCCGCGGAGCTGCCTTAATTGAGCCTTACAGCGATGATCACGACAACCACGGACTGATGGTGACTTCAGAGAAGAAAATTCAGGATCTCTATAAACTGATCATCCCGCACGGCTTTCAGATAAATACCCACGCCATTGGTGACCGGGCTAACCGTGTTGTTCTGGATAACCTGGCCGAAGTCTATGATGAACTGGGTGGCCGCAATTTACGTAACCGCATTGAGCATGCGCAAATTGTGCACCCGGATGACCTAAAGCGTTTTACCGAGCTCAACCTGATTGCCTCTATGCAGCCCACCCACGCTACCAGCGACAAAAATATGGCGGAGGATCGTCTGGGGTCTGAACGTATGGCCGGAGCCTACGCATGGCAGACATTGCTGGATGAAGGTACGGTTATCGCCGCAGGGTCTGACTTCCCCGTTGAACTAGCGAACCCCTTCTACGGCCTGCACGCAGCCGTTACTCGCCAGGACCGCGATAACATGCCTTCTGGTGGCTGGTATGCCGAAGAGAAAATGAGTCTTGAACAGGCTTTGCGTTCATTTACTATTGATGCCGCCTACAGTGCCTGGCAGGAAAAGTCGCTCGGTTCACTTGAACCCGGTAAATGGGCTGACTTTATTGTGCTGGAGCAGGACCCTTTTGCCGTCGATGCCAGCCAAATTTGGCAGACTCAAGTTGAGCAGACCTACGTTGCAGGCGAACGCGTTTACTAATGGAGTAGCAGCATCATGAACGATGACTTTCTGTTTTCTGAGGACGAACCCGATGTGGCCGTCGAAGAGGTTTGCGAGCCTTATCATGTGTTGATTGTCGATGACGATGAAGAAATTCATACCATCACAAAAATGGCGCTGGGCGAATTTAAGCTGGATGGCCGCCCACTAGAGTTCCATTCGGTTTACTCCGGTAAAGACGCTATTGCGTTTTTGCAGGAAAACACCAACATCGCCATGATGCTGCTGGACGTGGTTATGGAAACTGACCACGCCGGCTTAGATGTCGCACAATGGGTGAGAGAAACCCGGAAAAACCGGTTAATTCGCATTGTTCTGCGTACCGGCCAACCCGGGCAAGCACCGGAAGAAGACGTGATTGCTCGTTACGACATTGACGATTACAAAGAAAAAACCGAGCTGACTTACCGCAAACTGGTCACGCTCATGTATTCATGCCTTCGAGCTTACCGCGACTTAAAAGCTATTGAGCGTAATAAGCGGGGTTTAGAAAAAGTCATTAACGCATCGGCTGAAGTATTTTCAGCCCGCTCAATGCACGGTTTATGTCAGGGAATACTAGAACAGCTTGTTGCCCTGATAACCTTGTCTGACGACGCCATGTATTGTCGAATTGACGCGCTAACCGCCAGCTCGGATACCAGCGAACCCTTTGAGATTATTGGTGGCACCGGAGAATATGAAGGTGCTGCGGGACAACCGATTAAAAGCGAAATTGACTGGGATATCGTGCGCCCAATGCAGCAAAGTTCGCAAAATGTCGATTTCCGGATAGTCGACAACAATTACTACGGCCTTTATAAAACCAGCAGTTCTCGTCAGTATTTACTCTTCATTCGCGGTGTCCGTGACTTATCTGAGCTTGATCAAAACTTATTAGGCCTTTTTGTGAAT
>JBNJGQ010000095.1:0-5525 GCA_051747845.1 Pseudomonadota bacterium | reverse complement strand
CCCCCTGACTTTTCATCTTAAGTTCGGTGACCCTTATCTGGAAAAAGTTGGTGTCTATTTACTGGATAAAGAAGGTCAAATAACAAGCCAAAAGATCAGTCGCTTTTCTACGCCAATATTGCAGCGAGAGTATTTATCGCACGAGCAAGTGCTGCCCGTTACCATCCCCGCTAACGAAATCGTCTGGCTGGCCGTATCGGTTCAGCAATGGCCAGAGCAAATGCCCTCGGTGAGCTTATGGCAACCCGGAGACTTGCAGTTACGCCTGCAGCAACAACAAACTGCGCTGGGTGTTAATGCTGGCATCCTAATTTTATTAGCACTGGCTGCAGCCACCTCGGCGAAGTTATTTGGTAGCCGCCTATTAATTGCGTTTGGCACACTAACCTTAGCCTTTACGTTGTCCCTGCTGCTGCATAGCGGTGT
Organism: Pseudomonadota bacterium; assembly: GCA_051747845.1. Taxonomy (GTDB): domain Bacteria; phylum Pseudomonadota; class Gammaproteobacteria; order Enterobacterales; family Alteromonadaceae; genus Idiomarina. The sequence continues at coordinate 5,099 of JBNJGQ010000095.1, read as the reverse complement.
TTGGATCACCTATTTCACTCCATATTCGCCGGACATAGCGGCGGCTTTGAAAGGCTACATTAGCCAGCTACTGATTGTTGCACTCAGTTGGTTTATCTGGGAGTGGTCGCGTTTTCGTTTCAAGCTATCGAGGTTTAACCGAATTGGTTACTCGGTAATGTTAATTGCTATTGCAATGACCATTCTATTGCCGTGGCTTCCGGAGCCTTGGCAGTTGGCGCTTATTTCCTGGGAAATTAACGCGCTATTGCTCTGGGGCGGTGTTGTCGTCGGCCGCAGTTTGCAAAAACAGCCTGTTTCAGGGCACCGTTGGCAGACAGCGCTGATGGTACTCACTGTACTATCCGCCTGGTTGCTGGTGTCTCCTCGTTATAACCCAATTTGGGAAGGGCTCTCAGGGCTGTTTTTGTATAGTGGTCTGACACTGGTCACTATTATGTTTTTGCTGGCATTAGAGCGTTATCGGCTTAGTCGTTTAATAAAACGCATTAGCCATTTAAAGCAAAATAGAAAAGCTTTACGGCGTCGGTTATGGCGGTTGCTGAAACGAACCGGCGAAGGTTGGTTCCGGGTGAATCCTGACGGCAGTATTAAGCAGGTTAACCGGCAAATGATGAGAATTTTGGCGGCGCATTCAGAAGAGCAAATTCGGGCCAACTGGCCTAACGGGTTTAATATTGATGGTCAGCGGCAACTGGTTTCTATTGAACGCCTTGATGGCCGAAAAGTGTGGCTGGACATCGAGCTTTTCACTGATAATACCGGGCGTATAGCAGACGTTACTAAGCGCATGGAAGCGGAAGTTCATTTGAATTTTCTGGCGCACCACGACGCGGTTACTGGACTGTTGAACGTGCGGGAATTTCGGCGTTTATTACAAGACAGGCTGGATAAGAAAAAGACCTCAAGTGTGACTATTATTCGTCTGACCGGTTTGCAGGTTATTGCTGATCAGGCAGGCTCCGATGGGCGTGACCAAGCTATATTGCAGTTGACCTTGTCGCTTCAGCAAAAAGCTCCGAAAAGTGCACGGGTTGCCCGCATTAGTGAAACGGAAATAGCCCTGTTAAGCCGCGAAGATGAGCAAGCCGCGTTTGCACAAGCTCATCGGTTGCTTCAGTTTTGTCGTGAATTCCGTTTTAGCAATGATAAGCGCATATTTCAGCTTACTGCACACGCCGGTATTTCCTACCGTGCAGATGAGGACGTTGCAGCCAGCACATTAATGCGACAAGCGCGTGAAGCGGTTCAGCTTGCTATGCAGCAAGGTGACTACCGGGTGCATTCCTACAGTGAGGCCGATCAGAAACGTTTAGTTGGCCAGGCAGAGGCGGAATGGGAAACCCGATTGAAAAAAGCCTTAAGAGAAGAGGACTGGCAATTATTTTCGCAGCCGCTTATCAGTACCGCTAAAAGCGAAGATAAATATTGCTTTGAGGTATTGCTGAGACTGCCCGGCTCGGGCTCTGATGAGGCCATTGCGCCGCAACAGTTTCTGAGGTCAGCATTGCGAGCGGGTGTTATGGGTAAAGCCGACCGCTGGCTAGTTCGTGAAGTTATTGAGTACTTTAACGAGCAGCCGTTTCAGGCAAACCGAACCTGGCGTTGCCACATAAATTTGTCGGCGCAAAGTCTGGAAGACGTAGATTTCATTCGTTTTCTTGAACAAATTCTTAAGCAATCGGTGCTCCAGCCGGAGCAATTAATGTTTGAAGTGGCTGAGCCCGACGCCGACAAGTATTTTGATGAGACCTACCGTCTGTTTAAGGATCTTCAAGGGTTAGGGGTTGGCACGGCTCTGGATCAGTTCGGCACGGGCTTTAATTCATTTCGTTTAATGCGACAGTTGCCGTTAACGCAAATTAAGGTCAATCGCTTTTGGGTGCAGGACATGCTGGTGGACGCTGTTGATGCAGAATTAGTTGCCAGCTGTGTTCGTATTGCTAAGGTGCTTGGTATCGAGGTGTGTGCGGTAGGTGTCGAGAGTGATGAAGCACGCATTAAGCTCACTCAGCTGGGTGTAGACTATGTCCAGGGGTTCGTCTGTGGGCACCCAGTAGAGTGGCAACGTCAGGAAAAATAGGGCGGCTAATTGCCGCCCCTCATCCAGTGCTTAAGTTTAAGCAGCATTTTCCTTACTTTTGGAACGATCTTCCAGCAGGTCTTTAGTCGAGCTGCCAATGTTGATACGTTTCGGCTTCATGGCTTCAGGAATGTTCTTCACCAAGCCGACCGTTAACAGACCGTTCTTTAAGGCTGCGCCTGTGACTTCAATGTGCTCAGCCAGGCTGAACTTACGTTCGAAGGCACGGTTTGCAATGCCGCGGTGCAGATACTCGCGTTTTTCGTTTTCTTCGGCTTTCTTGCCGGTCACACGAAGCACGCCGTTCTCTACTTCAATTTCCAGATCATCCTCTTCAAAACCTGCAACTGCCAGCGTAATGGCGTACTGGTTTTCTGCTACCAGTTCAATGTTGTAGGGAGGATATCCGGTTGCACCAGTATCTGAGCGTAGTGCCGAATCCAGCAAAGATGCCATACGGTCAAAACCTACACTGCTACGATATAGAGGGCTTAAGTCTATAGTTGCCATAGTCATTCTCCTTAGAAGCAATAACTTTAAAATGTTTAATTAAGTGACACACCATGTGTCGGTTTAAGGCGGCTCTCTCAGAGACACCGGCCTTAACTCCTATATGTGTACTGGTTAAATTGGTTTCAAGAGTCTATTTGCAAATTTTTCATTGGACTCTGGTTCAGGGCACTCTATTATCGGTGTTAAGCACTAACTTATTTTATCCGTAAAAAGGGACCTCAGAATGGCCGAAGAGCCAAAGAAAACGTGGCAATGGGTTACGGTTGACGATTATGAAAAACCGGCGGTGCCAACCGTTATTAAGGTTAAAAAGTGGTGGCAAAAATTTATTCGATGGGTAACGCCTGAGCAAGAGCAGGAAAGCGAGGATGATCAGTCGAGTGCACTGGAGCTTAGTTTCGATACTGCGGCAGAAGTTCTGGATGAATGTTTTTCTGACTGGCTGGAAGATGATGACGATAGCAGCTTACGCTGGATAATCGCACCACCCCACTCAGGTGTTGAGGAAGCGGTAAAGAAATGGGCTGATAAGCATAGTCTAAGGGAAATGAGCCTGCCCGACAGAGAGTCACTTTGCGACCCGGATGATTCTCCTATGCCTGAATTTGTGCCCAAGTCCGATGATAATAGGCCCTGGATAATGCCTCAGTTGGCCCATGGCTTTCTGCGCCAAACCAATGGGTTGCAGTGGGTGCGAGAGTTCTTTTCTACCGTGCTTTCAGGCGAAGCAGGGAAAGGCGTTATTGTTTGTGACAGCTGGGCCTGGGCTTTTCTGGAAAAGGTCTGGCCGGTTCCGGTAAGCCAACTGTGGACTTTGCAGGGGTTAGATCAACCGGCGCTGGAGAAGCTTGGTTTGGCTTGTGGCGATGGCCGTCTGCGGGCATTAGCGGCATTAAGCCGCGGTAACGCAGGTGTAGCCGCTGCCTATTCCGATCGTTACCAGCGCAGTAGCGAAAAGCCTTTCGAAACACCTGCAGTACCTTCAGAGATTAACGATGCCACAGCCTTTGTCTGCTATGCCTTGTTGTTACACCGGGGTTTGAGTAAAGGGCAGTTGGTTAAGGTGTTGCCAATAGTGTCCGGTAGTCAGCTTGAAATTCAGCTACAGGTTTTGCATCAGCGGGGTTTGATAGAGCTTGATCAGGAGCTTTGGTATGTCACTGCACGCGGTTACCCGGTTGTCAGAGAATTGCTGGCCTCCAGGGGCTTTTGGTTAGACCGGTTTTAACGGGAGACATTAATGGAAACAGGATCAGTAGACGACGTTACCGGACTCTTTAAGTCCCTGGACGGCTTTGCGATTTTTGAGATTGCAGTGATTTTCGCTTTTGCACTGGCGGTTGTCTGGCTGACTCAGCGTGTTTTACCCTGGGTTGCCTCGCATCTGCACGGTAAACAACGGCTATACACTCTCGCCCTGGTACCAATGATTCGTATACTGGTACTGGTTGTTGCTCTGGTTATGATCATGCCCCGGATCATTGAGCCAACGTTGCAGAATATGGTGGCAACACTGGGTGCAGCGGGTCTGGCTATAGGTTTTGCATTAAAAGACTATGTCAGTAGTTTAATTGCCGGGGTGGTGGCTATTCATGAAATGCCTTACCGTCCGGGTGACTGGATAGAGGTTGACGGTAGTTATGGCGAAGTTACCCACATAGGCATGCGCACGGTCGAATTGGTAACCAATGACGACACTGTTATTTGGGTACCACACTTAAAGCTCTGGGATACTTTGATTCACAATGCCAATAATGGTGGTCCAAGCCTGATGTGCATTGCTGAGTTTTATACTCAGCCGGAAGCGGACGCTTATCAAATACGAGACGCTTTAGAAGAAGTGGCGCTGACCAGCCCGTATTTACAGCTGGGCAAGCCTATAGCGGTAACTGCGGCGGAACAGCCCTGGGGTACGAAATACCGCTTAAAAGCCTACCCGATAGACCCCAGACAGCAGTTTCAGTTTATTACTGACATGACTGCCAGAGGTAAAAAGCGCTTAATGGAACTGGATGTGCGCTTCGCCAAAATTGAATCTGACGAAGCGTACGAGCTGAAGCATTAAGCTTCTTCTGCTAAAAAACCACCTGACTGATGGCGCCATAACTTGGCGTAGAGACCGTCCTGGGCAAGCAGCTGTTCGTGGCTGCCTTGCTCAATAATCTCACCCTGGTCCATAACCACCAGCTTATCCATAGCGGCGATAGTCGATAGACGGTGCGCAATGGCAATAACGGTTTTGCCCTGCATCAGTTGGTACAGGTTTTCCTGAATGGCATTCTCCACCTCGGAATCAAGTGCTGAAGTGGCTTCGTCCAGAATCAGAATAGGCGCGTCTTTTAACATGACGCGGGCTATGGCAATGCGCTGGCGCTGGCCGCCGGAGAGTTTCACACCGCGTTCACCCACGTGAGCATCCAGACCCGTGCGCCCTTTACTGTCACTTAAGTCCGCAATGAACTCTTCACAATGAGCGCGGCGCACCGCATTCATGAGTTCCTCT
>JBNJGQ010000094.1:0-5553 GCA_051747845.1 Pseudomonadota bacterium | reverse complement strand
GCTAAGTTAGTACGGAGGATCTCAGGATCGGTATACTCTGGGCGCTGCAGAAAGTCATCTTCGCTATAAAGGCGAATACAAATGCCCGGACCAATACGACCACAACGACCTTTACGCTGGTTAGCACTGGCTTGAGAAATAGGTTCAATAGGTAGTCGCTGTACTTTAGTGCGGTAACTGTAACGGCTCATGCGCACGGTGCCCGGATCAATAACAAAGCGTATACCCGGAACCGTTAATGAGGTTTCCGCTACGTTTGTGGCGATAACCACTCGGCGTTGACTGTGCGCCTGAAACACCCGATTCTGCTCATGCGATGATAAACGCGCATACAGAGGAAGAACCTCAGTATTTCGCAACTTCAAATCGCCGATAGCCTCCGCATAATCACGTATTTCCCGTTCGCCACTGGCAAAAATAAGGATGTCACCTTCACTTTCACGTTGCAGCTCTTCAACCGCGTCACAAACGCCCTGAAGTACGTCTGCATCAGCTGCTTTCCCGTCTTCTTTTGGCGGCCGATACCGCACTTCCACGGGATAAGTTCGCCCGGTTACTGTCAACACGGGCGCGTCATGAAAGTGCTTCGAAAAACGCTCTGTCTCAATGGTTGCCGAGGTGATAACCAGTTTAAGGTCGCGGCGTTTGGGCAGTAAGGTATGCAGTACACCCAGCAAAAAGTCGATGTTAAGGCTCCGTTCATGAGCCTCATCGATAATAATGGCATCGTATTGTAGTAGCAGTGGATCTTGCTGCAATTCAGACAACAACATGCCGTCCGTCATCAGCTTAATGGCAGTGGTTGGTGCCGTTTCATCCTGAAACCGAATTTTGTAGCCAACCTGAGTTTTATTGTGGTCCTGCAGTTCTTCACCAATACGGGCGGCTACACTGCGTGCGGCTAAGCGCCGGGGTTGCGTGTGACCTATAGTACCTTTACGGCCATAGCCCAGTTCCAGCAACATTTTCGGTAACTGGGTGGTTTTACCCGACCCGGTTTCGCCGGCAATAACCACCACCTGATTCTGTTCAATGGCCGACTTAATGTCATTACGCTGCTGAGCAACCGGTAATTCTTCAGGATAAAGAATATGAAACTTTTGCTGTTGCCGCTCCAGATACTCCAGCTCGGCAGTTTCAATGTCGGCAGCTATCCGCTCCAGCACCTGTTGCTGACGTTGCTCGTTTTTAATTTTGCTCAGACCACGCAAACGGCCGCGCAATAGCGCGGCCTGACGTGTTGTACATTGCTCTAATTGTGTCTGAAATTTATCAACAAAAGGCTTACTTTGTAATTTATCGTGCGATTTTTGACGACTCATAGACTCCGAACTTATTCATCCTCGTTATAAATAGCGACTTCCGCTTTTTCCTCACCTTTAAAATAACCCCGGTACATGCCTTCGGTATTAAATGGCATCGCAATATTACCCTGAGCGTCAATAATGATGACACCACCGGTACCACCGGCGTCTTGCAACACACCATGAATGACTTCATCGCCCGCATCACTCACCGAAAGCCCTTTATACTTAACTCGAGAGCAAATATCGGCAGCAACATGGAAACGAATAAAATACTCGCCGTGTCCCGTAGCCGAAACAGCACAGCTGTCATTATCAGCCCATGTACCAGCGCCGATAATTGGTGAATCCCCTATTCTACCATAACGTTTAGCCGTCATGCCGCCGGTTGACGTACCGGCACTCAAGAGCCCATCTTTATCAACCGCAACAGCGCCAACCGTTCCGTATTTATAATCGATATCCAGGTATTCCCAGGCTTGCTGCTCTGGCTGCTCACTTTTCTTAATGGTTTCTTTAGCTTTCTGTAACTGCTGATAACGGTGCTCGGTATTAAAGTAGCTGTTATCTACTTGCTCTAACCCTTGCTGTCGAGAGAAGTGTTCGGCACCTTCCCCACTTAGCATCACATGTACAGACTCTTCCATTACTTCGCGGGCTAATTCTATTGGACTTTTTACCGTCTTCACACCCGCGACCGCGCCGGCGTTACCGTTCAGACCTTCCATCAATGAAGCGTCAAGCTCATGTTCTCCGTCCCAGGTATAAACCGCGCCTTTGCCAGAGTTAAAAAGTGGTGACGCTTCCATTACCTGAATAGCGGCAATAACAGCCGTGGTACTGTCACCCCCCTCTTTCAACACCTTTCGGCCGGCTTCTAACGCTTCTGTCAGTTTATCTTTGTAGGCCTGTTCCTGTTCAGCGGTTAAATTTGCCCGGGTAATTGTTCCGGCTCCGCCGTGAATGGCCATGGCATACTCAACATCGTGATCATCAGCGTGCGCCGGTAACAGCGATCCAAACGCTGCAGCGGTAAGTAATGCAGATAAATAGAGTTTTTTCATCTCGACCTCGGTTTTATTGTTATAGGCTAGACTGTTAGTAATAGCATAGTCGCAGGAAACTACCGAACTGACAACGAGGAGATTTTCTAATGCCGACTTATCACGTTGAATACACACACTTAGGCGATAAACAGCAAATAACGCTGGAAGTTGACGGTAATTCATTGGGTGACGACCAGGAGTTCAGAGACGCCATTGCACGGCGTTTAGCGGAGCGTATATTGCCCCATGCCGAACTCGCTTTTCGTCATGAGGATGAACGCACTTTAGAGCAGAAACTGAATAAAGCCTACGATGTTCAAGTGAATAAAATTGAAAGGCAGTGAGTGGCTGAATTTCTCCTTGTCCTCGTGCTATAGTTTTCTTTTTCTGCTGAGCAGCTAGGGTTATGGCACAAAACCAACAAGAAACTTTCTACTGGCACGACTACGAGACATGGGGTGCTAACCCGTTAGTGGATCGCCCCGCACAGTTTGCCGGCTTGCGCACAGATGCGAATTTTAACGTTATAGGTCGGCCGTTAACGCTTTACGCTCAGCCTACACCGGACTTTCTGCCTAACCCGGAAGCCACCTTAATTACCGGTATTACGCCACAACTTGCGCTTAAGCAAGGTGTTGGTGAAGCCGAGTTCAGCAAAGCCATAGCAAAAGAGTTTCAGCAGCCTAATACCACCATTATTGGTTATAACAACATTCGTTTTGACGATGAAGTCACCCGTTTGCTGTTCTATCGCAATTTTTATGACCCTTACGAATACAGCTGGCAAAACGGCAATTCACGCTGGGACTTAATTGATGTGGTGCGAGCCTGCTTTGCGCTGCGCCCGGACGGTATCAACTGGCCGGAAAATGCCGACGGACAACCCAGCCTAAAACTGGAGCATTTAAGTGTTGCTAATAACATTGAACACGGTCAGGCACACGATGCTATGTCGGACGTTTATGCGACCATTGGCCTGGCAAAGCTTATTAGTGAAAAGCAACCTAAACTCTGGCAGTGGGCTTACAGTATTCGCCGTAAACAAAAATTACTGAACCTGTTTAATTGGCAGGCACCTGAGCCTCTTGCTCATGTTAGTGGGTTTTACGGTACAGCAAACCGCTATTTGTCGGCCATACTGCCTCTGGGCTTTCACCCTAAACAGAACAATAATGTCATAGCCTGGGACTTGCGCGTTTCCCCTATGGATTTTGCTGAGAAATCAGTCGAGGAATTAACCGCTTTAACTTACACCAGCCGCAAAGAACTCGATGAACAAGGACTTAAGAAAAGTGGATTACAAAACATTCATTTGGGTCGCTGTCCTTTCTTAGCGCCCATTAAAACCATTTCTTCTGAGGCAGCAAGTAACGCAACGTTAGATACAGCAGCTATTGAAGCAAACGCCAAATGGCTGCAGGAGAACAGCGACTTCCGCGACAAACTTATGCAGGTGTTCGAACAAACAAAAGAGTTCGCTCCCAGAACAGACGTTGATCACCAGATATACGATGGCTTCTTCTCCCCCCAGGATAAAAAGCATATGGAGATTATTCGCTCATCTGAACCTCAGCAACTGGCCGGGCTGGAACTGGATTTTCAGGACAAACGCATGCCGCAATTGTTACTTCGCTACCGGGCAAGAAACTACCCTTCAACACTTACAGACAAAGAGCTGAATCAGTGGCGTCAGTTCTGCCAGCAACGCTTACTAGAGCCGCCAGAAGGTATGCTGTCTGCTGAGGAATTTGCGCTCAGGCTTGAGGACTTGGCGAGCCAGCATCAGGAAGATACGCATAAACTGCGTTTATTAAAGTCTCTGTATGACTACGCAGCCTCCCTTTAATGACACCAGGTCATTTGACTACATCATAGTCGGTGCCGGCTCTGCCGGCTGTACTTTAGCGAACCGGCTTACCGAATGTGGCAGGTACCGCGTATTGCTATTAGAAGCCGGAACCTCACATGGCGGTCTATTCTCAGATATGCCGTCCGGCTTTGCGCGCTTTATGCACAGCCGAAAATTCAACTGGCTTTACCGCAGTCAAAAAGAACCTCAACTAAATAACGAAAAAGGCTGCTATACCCCAAGAGGAAAAATGCTGGGTGGAAGTAGCGGTATCAATGCCATGATATACACCCGCGGCCTGGAAAGTGACTATAACGCCTGGGCTGAGCTGGGTAACCACGGCTGGGGTTATAACGACCTGCTTCCCTATTTTATAAAAAGTGAAAATAACAGCCGTGGGCGGTCAAAATACCATGGTGACAAGGGGCCATTATCGGTATCCGATGTAGCGCCTTACTATTGTGTATCAAAACAGTTTTTAGAGGCCTGTGAGCAATACGGGTTAACGGCTAACCCGGACTTTAATGGCCCTCACCTTGAGGGGCACGGAGCGTACCAGTTTACGATAAAAGACGGAAAACGATGCAGTGCATATCATGCTTACCTCAAGCCGGCTTTAACTCGCACAAATTTAACCGTGTTATCTGGCTGTTTAACCGAACGCGTTCTGTTTTCAGGTAAACAGGCCACCGGCGTTTGCTACCAGCAAGGCAGAAGCCGCTATATAGCGAATGCAGAGAAAGAGGTTATCCTTTGTGCGGGAGCTTTTAACTCTCCCCAAATTCTACTGCGTTCGGGTATTGGTTCAGCCGAGCAACTGGAAAAGTCCGAAATCGATTTAGTCTATGAAAACCCTGCTGTAGGCAAAAACCTGCAAGAACACGTCGATATCAGTATTCATTGTAAGAACAATGCCAAAGATGGTCTGACTCTGACACCCTGGGGGTTAGTTAAGCTATCAATTCCTTTTGTGAGCTACCTGTTCACAAAGAAAGGCCAGTTAGCCCATTCACTCGCTGAAGTCGGTGCGTTTTACTGCTCATCCGACAAAGTAAAGGAGCCAGACATTCAAATTCACTTGTTGCCGGTAATGTTTAATGACAGCGGCTATGACTGGACACCAACCTTAAAACAAGGCTTTACCTGTCATGTGTGTTTATTGAGGCCAGAATCACGCGGAGAAGTTAGACTGAACCCTGAAAACCCTTTAGGCAAACCGCTAATTACTTATGGTTTTTTAAAAGAAGAAAACGACGTGAGAGCCTTAATTAACGGTATAAAAAGAGCTTTTGAAATACTAAAGCAGCCCGCTTTGTCAAAACATCACGGTGGATTTATATTCCCAAAACCGGAG
>JBNJGQ010000093.1:0-5712 GCA_051747845.1 Pseudomonadota bacterium | reverse complement strand
TGCAAAGTTACCGGTGAGTTAGCAGAGTTAGCCGCCACATTGTTGGTTGCCGCAATGATGTAATCACCGCCATCTGCAAGGCTAACCGTGCCTGAGTCATAGACAACAGTATCATCGCCAGCACCGGTTAAGCGCACGCGATAATCACCTGTTTCAACATCCACCTGACCACTGTCTTCACCATAAGCAAGCGTCAGGGCCGGTGATGCCGCACTTAAGTCTGCATCCGGAGCCGTTAAATAAACATCGACCGTCGGCGCACCATAAGCGGCATGTACAACCTGAATGCGACTCTCCCCACCTGCCACATCGGATACTGGGTTAGAGATGATCAGTGGTTCCAGAGACTCATCCGCCAGTTGACCTACGGCGAAAACTTCATAGCGCGTATCGGCGGCAAAAGTTAAAGAGGCAGGGCCAATGGCATCAACGGTTGTTTCGTCAGGCAAAATGCCCTGAACCGTAATGTCATAGTCACCGGCATCAACTTCTAGAACCGCAGAAGAGGTGTGATAAGGCACATTTTCTAGTAGAGCCGCATCACCCGCTAATACATTAACGTTAGGTGAGTCAGCTGAGGTATGATGGACACGAACAAAGCTTGATTCAGCTTCAGGTGGAGTTGTGATAGCATCGTCATTATCGCTGTCGAACCAGTCACAACCAGTTATTAATAATAGAGATGTCGCCAGGACACCAAACTTTTTGATCCCTTGCATGGTTAATTTCCTCGTATTGATTAGGCAAATATCGTTACGAGTTAAGATCGTGCAAGGGATCACATATTTTTAACACCAAAAAATCGAACAATACAAAGTTGTATAGTCGAAAGGTCTAGTAGTACGAGTGCTCTCCGTGCTCATGATCAGTTATGTCACGAACCCCGATCACTTCCTCTGGGAAGCGTTCAAGCAACTCTTTTTCAATGCCGTTTTTCAACGTGACATCGATCATGCTGCAGCCATTACAGCCACCACCAAATTGTAAAATGGCAACGCCATCGTCGGTTATTTCAGCGACCATGACCTGACCACCATGACTGGCCAATTGCGGATTGATCTCAGCTTGAATCACATACTCGACACGCTCAATTAACGGCGCGTCATCGGCAACCTTACGTGCTTTGGCGTTTGGCGCTTTCAGGGTTAACTGAGAACCCATTTCCTGCTCTTCAAAGTCAATGGCCGCGTCTTCTAAAAACGGAGCGCTACCGGAATCTACGACGGCATCAAAGCCATTAAATGGTAAACGTTCGTCGTCGGGTTCAACGGAATCTGGCGGACAATAAGAAACACCACACTCGGCATTTGCCATTCCCGGATTAACCACAAAAACACGAATACACGTGCCGTCTGGCTGGTCCGCTAATAGCTTCTGAAAGTGGGACTGCGCTGCTTCTGAAATACGAATCATAAATACTGACCTCACGGCTTATACCTGAGTAAATTACTAAGGTATAGTGTAACCGAGATACCCTTCAGTTTCTAGTCGTGTTGGTTATAGACAACCGCCCAGGCGTCGACGGCTGTAGCCCCTTTTTTGTAGAGGGCATCGGCGGCGGCCGTCATGGTAGCTCCAGTACTGAGTACATCATCAACAACAGCCACTGTACAACCACTAAAATCGTGAAGGGCTAACTGACTTCGCTTACTGTTTTCCCAACGTTCGGACTGCGATGCCATATGCTGCATCGGTACCGAACGTATTTTACGCAAACCGCCCGCAATGTAAGGCACCTGTAATACAGCAGACAAATAGCGCGCCAATAACGCTGTTTGGTGAAACCCGCGTTTGCGCCAGGCGTGCTGCGTCATTGGCACTGCAACAATACAGTCCGGCATGGGTTGCCCCTGGTAGCAAAGTCGTAAATGAGCAGCCAGTTGAGTAGCCAGTAACGGGGCCAGTTCTGCCTTATTGCGGAATTTAAACAGGGTCATCAATTGTTGCACTTGCGGCTCCCATCGCAAGGCACAATACCAATAGCGGCATCGCTTCTGATCTTCTGTTAAATGCTGTTTACTATCAGAAAGGTGCTGACAGCAACGCGGATACCAACGTGGTAAGGCATCGTCGCAGTATGAGCACAAGGCCGTAGCTGTCACACTCGCGCAACCGCAACTCCAGCAAGTGCCTAATTCAAAAGCATTGGCGAGGCTTCGGAAAAACGCTAGCATAGTCACCTAAATAACAAAATTGGGAAAGTGAGTATAGTGAGCCTATCGGTAACATGCAGCGGTACAGGAACGCCTTTTGTTGTACTCCATGGCTGGGGCATGAACGCGAATATCTGGCAACCGGTGGTGCCTGCTTTAAGCGAAAACTTCCAACTCCACTGTGTTGACTTACCCGGCTTTGGACTTTCCGAATGGTCGCCGATGAGCGAAGTTTCGCTCGAAGGCTACGTGGAACAAATTATGCCAGCCCTGCCCGAGCGTTTTCATCTTCTGGGGTGGTCTTTAGGTGGGCTTATTGCTAAGCAGGCGGCTCTTAGTTATCCCGAACGGATCATTTCATTAAATACCGTGGCCTCATCGCCTCACTTTGTGGAAAGTGATAGCTGGTCAGGCATCAAGCCAGATATCCTGGGGCAGTTTCAGAAACAGCTGGAGACAAACTTTAAAAAGACCATTGAGCGCTTTCTGGCCATTCAGGCCATGGGAAGTGAAGATGCACGCGAGCAAGTGAAGCAGGTAAAGCAACTGATATTTGCCAAACCCATGCCGAACCCCGGTGTGCTGAAACAGGCGTTATCCATTTTGCAAACCGCTGATCTGCGTCAGCAAATTAAAAATATTGAAGTACCCTTCACCCGTTTTTACGGGCGCCTGGACAGTCTGGTTCCTGAGCGCGCGATTGCGGATATCTCGGCATTGTCACCTGACTCAAACACTGTGATCTTCAATAAAAGCTCACACGCTCCGTTTATCTCCGAACCGGAACGCTTTGTCAGTGAGTTATTAAAAGCAGTGAAGAGCTAAACTAGCGCTGGCAATGGGGGCAGTACACTGTGCTGCGCTGACCCAGACGTATCTCCTTCAGCCGTTTACTGCATACCATGCAAAGCTTGCCGCCACGCCCATACACCTGAAGTTTTTGCGCGAAATAGCCTGGGTTACCATCGACTTGAGTAAAGTCCTTTAATGTCGTTCCGCCCATTTCTATAGCACCTGCCAGGGTTTCTTTTATCAGTGGCACTAGTTTTTGGTAGCGCGCTTTACTGATTTTTCCGGCTGCGCGTTTGGGGTTAATACCGGCTTTAAACAAGGCTTCATTGGCATAAATATTACCGACACCCACCACAACCTTATTGTCCATAATAAAGGTTTTTACAGACTGCGTTCGGCCCCGCGAGCGCTCAAATAGATAGTCAACATGAAAGGCTTCAGTTAACGGCTCCGGGCCCAGCTGTTTGAGCAATTCATGCCCTGTCACATCCGTTTCACTGTATAGCAAAGCACCAAAGCGACGTGGGTCGTTTAACCGCAGTGTCTGTCCGTTATCAAACTCGATATCAATGTGGTCGTGTTTATAATGCGGGGTTTCAGCTGGCACCACTCTGAGCTTGCCCGACATGCCCAAATGGAGGATCAAACAACCGTTATCGGTCTGTAGCAATAAATACTTTGAACGGCGGCTTACCGAGCGCAAAACATGCCCTTCAACCTGATGCACTGTTTCCGGTACCGGCCAGCGAAGACGCTTATCGTGAACCTGAACGGCCGTGATTTTATGACCTTCAATGTGCGGGGATATGCCTAAACGGCTGACTTCAACTTCGGGTAATTCCGGCATAAACTTCAGGCTTCCTTAATGACCCAGTAATTGACTGGCGGTTAAATCTTTTACACGAAAATTCTGCTGCTGGTTTGGTAGACGAATTATCAATTCAGGGTCGGCGTACAGCTCAACACGTGCTTCCTCCCCCCCGGCAAAACGAAAATAAACATCAGTGATTAAGTTTTCTGCTGTTTGGTTGGTTGGCTCCATAGTCAACGCCAGCCAATTCTCTGCCACGCTCTCAGCGGCTTTTTCGGACAAACGACACGGTGCCTGGCACTGCCATTTTTGCTCCTCAAAAACCAGCTGCAGTTCATCAATTTTTATCTCTCTTAAATTGCCATCATCGGGGATCAAACCAATAACCTCGCCCGCTGCAGCTTCCCCCGAAACGCCTTGCTCCGCTTCTTCTTTAACTGGCGGAGCGACATACCAGAACACCACCATAATAATTAATATGGCGTAAACCAGAACATTGTTCCACGCTCTGCGGGTCATGGTCAGCCCAAATATTTTTCGCTTTTCATTCACTTTCATTGGCTTGTGCTCTTTGTGCTAACGTATCGAATAATTTTCTTGTTGCTGTACTTCTTGTTACTGGAGATAGAATACCCTATATTCTCGCGCGACAACAAAATACGGGGCTTTATTGCATTATGGTGCTATCTGATATTATCGACAAAGTTGCCGACCACGGCTACTGCATTATCGATGATTTTCTCCAGCCGGAACGCTCTGAGGCGCTGTATCACTACGCTCAGCAATTACCCGCCCAGTACTGGAATCTGGCCGGCATTGGCCGTCAACAAAACCAAACCATTAATACCATGGTACGCAACGACCGCATTTATTGGTTAACTCAGGAAGAACCCCGCCACAAAGATTACCTCGCCATTATGGAACAATTGCGCAATGAATTTAACCGCGAGTTGTTTCTTGGCTTGTTCGACTACGAATGTCACCTGGCCCATTACCCTAAAGGGGCTTTCTATAAAAAACATCTGGATGCATTTAAAGGCCGGAGTAACCGCGTGTTGACCACGGTGTTTTACCTGAACCCCGAATGGCAGGAAACCGATGGCGGGCAACTGGTTATTTATGGTGATAAAGGTCAAGTTTTGGAAACCGTACTGCCCAAACAGGGACGCCTGGTGGTATTTTTAAGTGACCGTTTTGTGCATGAAGTACTACGTTCAGAACGTGACCGCTTCAGCATTACCGGCTGGTTCCGCATCAACGCCAGTATTTCCGGCATTGTGGACCCGCCGCGCTAACCTTAAACGTCAGGCAATAAAAAACCCAGCCTAAGCTGGGTTTTTTGTAAGCTTTAGAACCAATTACTTGATTTTAGCTTCTTTGAAGATCACGTGCTTACGAACCACTGGGTCGTATTTTTTGATCTCCATCTTTTCTGGCATGGTGCGTTTGTTTTTGTCTGTGGTATAGAAATAACCTGTACCAGCAGATGATACTAAACGAATCTTATCGCGCATAATTGAGTTCCTTAAACCTTAACACCACGGCCGCGGAGATCCGCTAATACCGTATCGATACCGTTTTTATCAATAATACGCATACCTTTAGTAGAAATGCGTAACTTAACCCAACGCTTCTCGCTTTCTACCCAAAAGCGGTGCGATTGTAGGTTCGGCAGGAAGCGACGCTTAGTCGCATTGCGTGCGTGCGAGCGGTTGTTACCGACTACCGGACGCTTACCTGTAATTTGGCATACTTGTGACATGTCTCTACTCCAAAATTGCTGCAAGCTCGCCTGTCGCCCAACGTGACCTTGCCTATAAATCCGAGGGCGCATTTTATACAGCAAACTGCCCTTCTAATCAAGCTAATACGACGGAAATATGATCCTTATCGATCGTTCGGGGCGGATTTTACGTGATTTTTAATCAAACTGCCAGTACAAAACTACAACAATCC
>JBNJGQ010000092.1:0-6035 GCA_051747845.1 Pseudomonadota bacterium | reverse complement strand
CATATAGGTATTGGTCATTCGCGGCATAGGCAAATGAGCAAAGCTTTCGCGGCGTCCGTTTCCGGTCGTTGCCTGCCCCATTAAGCGCGCGTTCATTTTGTCCTGCATGTAACCGCGCAGTACGCCGTTTTCAATCAATACGTTGTAGCCACTCGGTGTGCCTTCGTCATCGATACTCATTGAGCCACGACGATCACTCAGCGTGCCGTCATCGACAATAGTGCAAAGTGGTGAAGCCACTTGCTCACCAATTTTACCGGAGTAAGCAGACGACCCTTTACGGTTAAAGTCGCCCTCTAAACCATGGCCAACCGCCTCATGTAACAGCACACCCGGCCAGCCCGAACCCAGAACTACAGGCATATTGCCCGCAGGTGCAGGCTTTGCTTCTAAGTTAACTAACCCCTGGCGTACCGCTTCTTCAGCAAAACGCTGCCAACGCGCGTGACCGTTTTTCTCTTCCAGGAAAAATTCGTAACCCACTCGGGCACCACCACCGGCGCTTCCCCGTTCACGGCGACCATTTTGTTCCGTAATGACAGAGCAATTTAGGCGAATTAAGGGGCGTATATCGGTTCCCAGAGTACCGTCTGTTGCAGCTACCAGAACTTCATCGTAACTGCCACTAAGGCTCACGACGACCTGACTCACTCGTGGGTCCTGCGCGCGTGCATGGGCATCGACTTTTTTCAGCAATTCAATTTTTTGGTCTTCAGATAAGGTATTTAGCGGATTAAGCGCTTCATAACGCGACTTAGCTTGTACCGACTTTAACGCCTCGACTTTTTTACTTTGTCCCTGACGGGCAATACCCCGTGCAGCTTCGCTGGTACGTTTAAGCGCGTTCAGAGTAATTTCATCGGCGTACGCAAAACCGGTTTTCTCGCCTTGCACGGCGCGCACGCCCATGCCAGTTTCTATATGAAACGCCCCGTCCTTAATGATGCCATCTTCCAACACCCAGGACTCATTGACACTGTGTTGTAAATAAATATCAGCAAAGTCGATATCGCCGCTATAAAGGGTTGATAACGCGTTGCTTATTTCGTCTTGTGACAGTTCGTAGTCAGTTAGTGTCATGTCTTTTGTACAACCTCAAATTGATTCTGTTGCGCCACCGGCATCTGCTTTCGAATGGATTCAACATCCGCTAAGTCAACGCTGGCAGAAATAATGCCTTCGCCCTGCTCCTGCTCGACCAGTATTTCACCCCAGGGGCTAACAATAATCGAGTGCCCATAGGTTTCACGCCCATTATCATGCAGTCCGACTTGGTTAGGCGCTACAATAAACACCTGCTGTTCAATAGCTCTGGCTCGAACTAACGCATGCCAGTGAGCCTTCCCTGTAACCTGGGTGAATCCGGAGGGTAAAACGATGATATCGGAGCCCGCCTGACGCAATGCTCTAAATAACTCTGGAAAGCGCAAATCATAACACACTGACATACCAACCACACCTAAGTCGGTTGCGGCCGCTACCACTTCAGTGCCGGGTTGAGTCCACTTTGACTCTCGATATTTTTTGGTGTTATCTGCAACATCGACATCAAATAAATGAATTTTGTCGTAGCGGTTTACAATAGAACCGTCGGGGCCGAAGAGTAAAGACGCAGCAGAGAATCGTTCGCCTGCCGCTATGGGTATGGTCCCGGCAACCAGATAAATACCATGCGTTTTTGCCAATAACGCCAATTGCCGCTGTATTTCACCGTCCTGATACGTTTCAGCCATATCCAACTGCGCCCGGTCACCAGCACCAAAGCAACAAAACGCTTCAGGCAATACCACCAGCTGTGGGCGTGCAGCGGGAAGTCGTTCTAATAACTTAGCGACAGTTGTCAGATTATCTTGCGGATCCGGGCGACTGCTCATCTGCAGCGCCGTCAGTTGCACTTGTGTCATCATCTGCCTCGGAATCGGTTGAGTTCTCTTCCAATTCTGGCAAATCAACAGGGCGGCTGTCACGTTCTATTTCTTCAACTACCGGGTCATCAATGGTTCCGGTCACCTGATACCGCAAGCGAGAGATGACTTTAGCGTCGTGCAGTACCTTGTCAATAAACAAAGCAGCAAGGCCACTGGGCGGGTTAACCATCCATGCAAGAATAATAGGAAGGCTGGAGGTAACTTTAGGTGCATAAGTCAGGTTGTAGTTTAACTCGCCGGTGTTCATGTCTGTCCACCCCCGAATTTCCATATCGCCGGCGGAGCCTAATAACTGTGCGTCATTGGTGTTAGCCACGCCGTCTTCAACCTGAACACTACCGGTTAAATCAGTGAAGAACATGCCTTGGGAGAAGATGTCACGAAAATCCAGCGTCAACTTACGCAAAATGCTGTCCAGACTGAGCATAGAAAACAAACGCGCACCACCGTCACTGACTTCTGCCAAATAACCTTTCTCTAAGTCCCACTTAATTTCACCATCGAGTGATTCCCAATCGAACTGATGTAAATGGTCTTGCCAGTTTAAATCAAAATCGATGACCGCTGCGCTGTCCCTTATTGCCGTTTCCAACCCGTAGTCACGCAGTAAGTCGCCTAGATCGCCACTATTAAGGCTACCTGACAAAGCGCTGAACCCCTGTTCGTCTGTGTGTCGCCAGAAACCTGTCAACGTGAGCTCGTCACTGTCTTTTCTAAGCGCCATTTTTTCAATACTGAAGCCGTCATCAAGAGGGCTAACAATCAACTCGATCTCTCCTAAGTCTTTTTCGTCAATACGGCAACTGCGGCATAGAAAATTCAAGGCCGGGACTTTTTCAAGCCAGCTCCAATCTGTTTTATCGGACTGTTCAGGTAGCTCAAAGTCTGTGCTTAAGGCTAAATAATCGGCTCGGATGGTAATACCTTGCTGCACAAAGTTTTCCGGAATGGTTGCACTTAGTACCGCGTTGTTCGCATCCACACGGGCCTGCCAGCCTGACTCACCAGGCCATACCTGAATATCGGCTTGGTTAAATTTCTGCTGACCCCAGCGCAACTGCGGCGTTTCAATATTGATAGAATCGGGCAACCAGCCATTACTCGTTCGAGTTTCGTTGTCGGTCCCTGCGCCTTCTCCCAGAGCGTAGAGAACCGAATACCACTGTCCGATATCAGCTTGAGGTAACTTAGCGTTTACTGCAAACCCATTAAAACTTGCCGAAGACCTTTCCGATGGCAAATCACCAAGGTCCAGCATTGCCTGCTGCCATCCGTCACTGCCGGGCTGCCACCGCCCATCCCAGCTAAGGCGATCATCGATATTCGCTCGCAACCGCAACTGTTCGCTGTCTCCGTTAAGACGAACAGCAAGCTGCCACCCTTCACCAAAATCCTTTTGCAGTGGCTCAGGTAACGAGGTTTCCAGGCCGGTTAAATCAAACTGAGAGTCTAACTCGACACCGACATTTTTTTCACTCAGGCGCAGAGTTAGATCCGCTTCGCCGTTAACCGCGCCGTAGAAAAATGGTTTCCATTGTGGGTAAGGCAGTTGTTCAAACAAAGGTTCGCTCTGCCAGTCGAGCGCTGTCGTGATATCGAGTTGATATTCTTCACCATTTAGCTCACCAGAAACCTGAGTGTCTATTGGCATTCCATACCAGTTTACGCGTAAGTCGTCAGTGCTGACTCGGCTGTTGTTTACTTTTAATTGACCGGCCGTTATATCAAAGTCCTGTTGCAATGCATCAACGGTTATTGCCAGTCCCTTCAGAGGAGCGTTAACAGTAACAGCAACTTCACGAGAGTTGTTAAAAGGTATGTCTAGTTCAAACGCGCCCTGAACCTCACCTCTGGGGTTAAGTTGCAATAGGGTTTCTGTCACGCTATCAAGCGGAGACTGCTCAAAAACAGGTAGCAGGGATTCTGCTTTACCGCTTACCTTCGCCTGAACCTGCAACCCTTTCCCAGCGTCTGTTAGATTCGGAATTTGGGCATCAACCTGTGCTACCTGAACGTTGTTAATATGGCCAGCGTCGGCAGACATCAGCAATGCTTTGTTGTAAAAATCTAACTTGATTGGCGCATCCTCCACCGGTAACCAGTTCGGCTGAAATTGGTATGTCAGGGTATTGAAGTCAACGCGCGCATTAAAAACGCCAGTCTGGCTTTCACCTGGAAACCCATTGGCTGGTCCGCGCCATAATACTTCCAGGCCTTTAGCCTCACCGGCAACTAAGGCATTAGTCAGGTAATCTTTGACGCCCCGCCCCATAACTGAAGGGAGTAATGTCCTCGCTGTTGAGACTGAAAAAGGTTGCTGGGTTGACAGTAGCGCATCAACTTGAGGTGTAGCCGTTCCGTCACCAGAAAGCTGTCCACTGCCAGTCAGAAGAAAATCATCCTTGGCTAATTCCATCTGTTCCAAGCGGACTTTCCATTGCCCGGGTTGTAACAACCAGGAGCCTGACAAGTTCAAAGTATCAATATCCCAGGCCTGCGTTGGGGACAAACTATTACCTGCCAGTCGAACATTACGACCATCGATACGCCAGTACCCGTGATTTGCGGTACTATTTACGGCTAAGTCCAGTCCATTGAAGCTTGGCCAGTTGTCGTTACCGCCGGCCGATAAGTTTCGGCTTTTTAAGGACCACTGCTGCCCAGAAACCGGATGCAACCGATACCGAAAACTTGCTTTACCGTTAAGCCCAAGAGCCATCAAACCACCGGTATTAAAATCCAGAGGCAATAAGGGAAACAGGCCAACCGCTTCGCCTATGTCCATATCATCAATACTAATGTCGTGAATACCGCTGAGCTGTTGCCAGGCAACCCGGGGAACGTCTAACTGACCAACAGAAGTGTTTACTGTCATAGGTAAACTGTTGATTAGCCAACCACCGGCTTCCGGTCTTAGAACAACTTCACCTTCTGGCAACTGCAGCCATTTAAGCTCATCAGACCCTGCATCTAACCAGGTGATGCGATTGTCTCTTAGCTTAAGTAGGCCCTCAAACAACTTACCGTTACGCACATCAAGCCAGCCGGTGAAATTGACGTTAGAGGCCTGTACATCAACGTCCCCCAGCTGTTCTTCCAACCAGGGGCTGATATCGACATTTTGTGAATCAACGTAAAATTGACCATTAAACTCCGACCAACGATCGCCTCGTAAATCAACAATGAAGTTGAGGCTGTTGGTGGCAAAGTCTTCCATTCTGAATTGACCTATTCCCTGGTGTTTTTTGCCTTCGTTTGTCCAGGACAGTCGATCAATATCAATTTTACGTGTCACACCACGCAAATTGGTCAGCAGTAACTCGCCGTTGCTAAGTGAGAATTTCTCTAACTGCTGCAAAAATAAACGGTTAATATATTCTATGTTTAACTCTTCGCCTTCATCAATGCCGGAAAACTTACGTAAATCCAGCGCTATTCTGGCGTCGTCTAAAATAAACTGTTCAGCAATTAACTGTCTGTCCAGCAAGGTATTCCAAAAATCGAGGACCACATGCACTTCGCCAATACGCACTTGTACCGGCGATTTTTCACGTTCCAGTAGTACCAGGTTATCGAGGACAATAGATGGCCCTTCCCGAGTCCAGGCCATAGAGAGGTCACTGATACTCACAGGCTGCTGAAAACGGACTTCCAACTGCTCTTCGAGAGGCTCGGTTAAATCGGGCAGGTAAGGCAGGCTGTAGCGCAGTAAACTCAGGCCGACCGCAACCAACACCAGCACAATAGCCAGCGTTAACCAGAGTTTGTTCAAAATCCAAGACAAAGTACGCATTAGGCTTACATCATGACAACGTCAAATTGTTCCTGATTATACAAGGGTTCGGTTTGTATTTTTATTTGACGCGAAACAAAGAGCTCAAGTTCAGCCAAGGCATGAGATTCTTCATTAAGTAAGGCTTCACTTACCTGAGCGGAGGCGTATACAACGAATTTATCCGCTTCGTAGGCTTTATGCACCCGCACAATTTCTCGCATAATTTCATAGCAGACCGTCTCTACCGTTTTCATACTGCCGCGCCCGAGACATACCGGACATTCGGAACACAAAACGTGCTCCAGACTTTCTCTGATGCGCTTACGAGTCAT
>JBNJGQ010000091.1:0-6110 GCA_051747845.1 Pseudomonadota bacterium | reverse complement strand
TTGCGCCAGCCACAGCTAATACCATTGCGCGGATAACGCACGGATTTGCTGACGACTTACTCAGTACATTGGTGCTTGCCAGCAAAGCACCTGTTGTCATTGCTCCGGCAATGAACCAGCAAATGTGGGCAGCAACGTCCGTGCAGAAGAATATTGAAACCCTGCTAAGCCGGGGCGTACAAATGATAGGTCCTGAAAGTGGTGAACAGGCCTGCGGCGATGTCGGTTATGGCCGCATGAGCGACCCAACTCAGATTGTACAGGCGTTAATTGATAAGCAGCCTAAAACGCCACAAACCTGGCAAGGAAAGACCTTTTTTATTACTGCCGGCCCAACTCGCGAGGCCATTGACCCTGTACGTTACATCAGTAATCACAGCTCCGGCAAAATGGGTTATGCGTTGGCAGAAGCTGCCGCTCATGCCGGCGCTAACGTTATTCTGGTTTCCGGGCCGACGCAGCTGGCTACCCCTGCCGGCGTTCAGCGAATTGACGTAGAAACCGCCGAACAAATGCTTAACGCCGTACAGCAACAACTTGAGCAGTGCGATGTCTTTATTGGCTGCGCTGCCGTGTCGGACTATCGCATTGCCGAGGTAGCCTCACAAAAAATTAAAAAAGAGCAGAATGACCAGCCCCCACAACTTAAGCTGGTGCAAAATCCGGATATTCTGCAGCAAGTAGCCAGCTCAGAGAAACCGCCGTTTACCGTTGGCTTCGCAGCCGAAACGGAAAACTTGAAGGCCAACGCGCTGCGTAAACTGGAACGAAAACAGTTAAAAATGATTGTCGCTAACGATGTTAGCCAGGCCGGGCTGGGTTTTAACAGCGACAGTAATAGCGCCACTATTTTCAGCCAGGACAGTGAGCAGTCACTTCCGACAATGAGCAAGCATGATATGGCCGTCGCAATTATTGATGCGATAGCCAAACGCTATTTTGATAATACAACACCTGAAAGTCAGGGCTAATTAAAAGAAAGTGAGAACTCCATGACGCAAGTCGAAGTAAAAATTTTAGATGAACGCATTGGCCATTCTATTCCGCTTCCTGAATATGCCACCCAAGGTTCTGCCGGAATGGATCTGCGCGCCTGTCTGGATCAGCCATTAACTATAGAGCCCGGACAGACCCAGTTAATTGGCACCGGTATTGCTATGTATATTGGTGACCCGAACTACGCAGCGACTATTCTGCCTCGCTCAGGCTTGGGTCATAAGCACGGCTTGGTACTGGGTAATTTAGTTGGTCTTATTGACTCAGACTATCAGGGCGAGCTTAAGGTTTCGTGCTGGAATCGCAGCGACAAGGCTTACACCATTGAACCTGGTGACCGCATTGCGCAACTGGTGATTTTACCTGTTGTACAGGCACAAATGAGTATTGTCGATGAGTTTCACGAAACTGACCGTGGTGAAGGCGGTTTTGGTCACTCTGGCCGCTAATAAACCCGACCGTAAACAATTCCGGCCTCTCAAATAAGGAAAGTTACAAACATGGCAGAACAAAAACGTAACCGTCGTGAGGAAATTTTACAGGCTTTGGCGGCAATGTTGGAAACCAGCCCGGGTCAACGCATTACAACAGCGAAACTGGCGGCTAACTTAGGTGTTTCGGAGGCGGCTTTATACCGTCATTTTCCATCAAAGGCGCGCATGTTTGAAGGGCTTATTGAGTTTGTTGAAGACACCCTGCTCACCCGTATTAACATGATCATGAACGAGGAGAAGAATACGCTCTCCCGTTGCTACGCTATTTTGCAGCTCTTATTAACCTTTGCTGAACGTAACCCTGGTATCACACGAGTAATGACGGGCGATGCACTTATGGGCGAGCACGACCGTTTAAGGGGTCGTATGGAAGACCTGTTTAACCGCATAGAAAGTTCAATAAAGCAGGTGTTACGGGAAAAAGCGATGCGCGAACAACAACGTTTTATTGTCGATGAAGCGGTGTTAGCGAATCTCTTACTGAGCTACGCCGATGGTAAAATCAGTCAGTTCGTGCGCTCTAATTTCAAACGTTTGCCAACAGAGCATTTATCGGCTCAATGGCAGGTGATGGAACAGCAATTAATTAGTGCGTAAATAAATGCGTAAAACGGTTCACTGTTAACAGATCACTCCGTTTTACGCTCACGACTCAATAAATCAATAGCTGCCTGCTGCGGTTCTTTGCCTTCATAAAGGACCGCATATATCTGCTCACAAATTGGCATTTCAACGTCATAACGTTTGGCCAGAGCAACCACTTCGCGTGTATTCCGATAACCCTCAACCGACTGACCAATACTTTTCAGTGCCTCCTCAACCCCTTTTCCCTGACCCAAAGCCAGACCAAAACGACGGTTTCGCGACTGATTGTCAGTACAGGTAAGGATTAAATCTCCCAGCCCGGCCATACCGGTAAACGTATCGCTTTTAGCACCTAGCGTCAGACCCAGTCGGGTCAACTCTGCTAAGCCACGAGTAATTAATGCCGTTCGTGCGTTTGCACCAAAGCCAATGCCGTCTGCCATACCGGCACCAATAGCAATCACATTTTTGACCACCCCGCCCAGCTGTACACCGATAAAGTCATTATTGGTGTAAACACGGAAGGAACGGTCACAATGTAAAAGCTCGGAAAGCTCATCGACAAAAGCCTGGTCGGTTGACGACATTGAAATGGCCGTTGGTAACCCTTTTGCCATTTCAATCGCGAAGGTAGGACCGGACAATACCGCCAATGGATGCTCTTCACCGAGAATGTCTTCTGCTACTTCATACAGTAAACGTCCCGTATCCGGCTCCAGACCTTTAGTTGCCCAGGCTACGCGGGCATGGTCTGCCAGTAAGGGCTTTGCCTGCTCTAACATCGACGAGAACGAGTGGCTGGGAACCACAACAACGACATTTTTTACGTCGCGTAATGCATCGCTTAAATCCGCTGTAACACTTAAGGATTCAGGAAAAGGACAGGCAGGAAGATATTCTTCGTTTTCATGCGCAGCCTGCATTATCGAGACTTTATCTGCGTCCCGGCCCCACAACGTGGTAGCTATGCCTTTACGGGCGAAACAAATAGCAAGGGCGGTCCCGTAAGAGCCCGCCCCTAACACTGTCACCTGAGGTGTCTGCATTATCGTATCGCTTACGCGTCAGCAGTTTGCTGGCCTTGAGCCTGTTCAGCTTGCTGCTGCATGTGACGCTGGAAAATAGCATCAAAGTTAACAGGAGCCAGGTTTAACTGTGGGAAAGTCGCACGGTTAACAAGATTTGAAACACACTCACGAGCATAAGGGAACAAAATGTTCGGGCAGAAAGAACCCAGCATGTGTGCCAACTGACCTTCCTGGATTTCATCACCGATAGTGAAAATGCCCGCCTGGTGTACTTCACACAGGAATGCTACATCGTCTTCAACCTTGTTGGTTGCGGTCAGAGTTAGCACCACTTCGTAAACACCGTCTTCAATCTTTTCGTGTTTTACGTTTAAGTCCAGCTTCAGTTCCGGCTTCCACTCTTTGCGGAAAATAGCAGGAGAGCTTGGAGTTTCAAAAGAAATGTCTTTAGCGTAAATGCGCTGAATTGCGAATTGTGGTTGCTGTTGTTCGTTTTCAGCGGCCGCGCCGTTTGCTTGCTGTTCATCAGCCATGATTTTACTTCCTATTCATTTTAAGTTTAGACGAATTTTATTATTTTTTCTGCGAAACCGGCAATTTGGCGCTGCGCCATGTGTTCATACCACCTTGCAGCACAGCAACTTGAGTAAAGCCTTCAGCCGTTAGCTGGCTAACTGCCGATTTTGCCGTCATTCCTGTTGCACAGACTATCACAATGGGGGCTTCTTTGAACTTTTCAATAGAGGAAAGTTCTTTTTGTTTAATTTTTTCCATCGGTAATGACACCGATCCGTGAATGTGTCCTTTCTTAAATTCATCCGGACTACGAATATCAACGAAAACGCCATCACCACGGTTTACCCATACCGTAGCCTCTTGCGGTTCTAAATTTTTTGTCGGTGACATAGCCGAGCGAATCGAGGTCACAATCAGTGCGATTAACAGCACGACCCATACGCCACTCATCATCGGGTTGCTTTTGACAAATTCCATAATTTCTTGCATAAGACCTACCAGTATTCGTCGGTAACAGAAAAGAATTGCGGGTCAAGAGTATACCTGTACAAATCGCAGTTTCCAGAAAAATCTTGGGTGGATGCGTAAGCTCCGGAAATCGAGTAGAATGTTGACTAATTTCATCATCGAAAACACCGAGCAATGAGGCCCATTATGACTCCTACGATAAAACCTTTGGTATTGTTGATTCTTGACGGCTGGGGTTACCGTGAAGATGCGCCGGATAACGCCATTGCAAAAGCCAATACACCGGTTATGGATCGTTTATGGGAGCAGTATCCCCATTGTTTAGTCGATGGCTCAGGTGGCGCGGTTGGTTTGCCGGACGGACAAATGGGCAACTCGGAGGTTGGCCACGTTAATTTGGGCGCGGGCCGAATCGTTTACCAGGATTTTACCCGCATCAGTAAAGCTATTTCTGATCGGAGTTTTTTCAGCAACACCGCACTGTGTGACGCACTAGATAAAGCCAAAAAAGCCAATGGTGCCGTTCATATTATGGGTTTATTGTCTCCGGGTGGGGTACACAGCCACGAAGATCATCTGGTCGCAATGATAGAAATGGCTGTCGAACAAGGTGCTGAAGATGTCTATTTGCACGCGTTTTTAGATGGGCGGGACACGCCACCAAAATCAGCATTAGCTTCTATTGAACGCTTTGAAGGTTTATTTGCCCGTTTGGGTAAAGGCCGTTTTGCCACATTAAATGGCCGTTTTTATGCCATGGACAGAGATAAACGCTGGGAACGCATTGAACAGTCTTACAAAGCGATTTATCACGGTCTCTCCGGGGTTACTTCACCAAATGCCACAGACGCACTGGAAGACGCGTACGAGCGTGGAGAAACCGATGAATTTGTCACCCCAGTCGTCATTGGCCAACCTGCAGCTTTAAACAACGGTGACTCGGTATTCTTTATGAACTTCCGTGCCGACCGAGCCCGTGAGATAACTCAGGCTTTTATTGATGATGATTTTGACGGTTTTGACCGCGGGCCACGGGTTGAACTCAGCGACTTTGTTATGCTGACTCAGTACGCCGACACATTAAAAACACCTTGTGCTTTTCCTCCGGAACCATTGAATAACGTGCTGGGTGAATGGTTAGCCAAACATGACAAAACGCAATTACGCATCTCAGAAACTGAAAAGTATGCACACGTCACCTTCTTTTTCAGCGGCGGCCGCGAACAGGAGTTTGAGGGAGAAAAACGCGTTCTGATACCGTCTCCTAAGGTAAAAACTTACGACTTACAGCCAGAAATGAGCTCGGAACAGCTCACTGATGAGCTGGTTGAAGCCATTGAATCTCAAGCCTTTGATGTGGTTATTTGCAACTATCCCAACGGTGACATGGTTGGCCATACGGGTAATTTTGATGCTGCCGTTAAGGCTTGTGAAGCCGTCGACCACAGTGTTGGCCGTGTGGTATCGGCATTAGAGGCTGTTGGAGGTGAATGCCTGATAACCGCGGACCATGGCAACGCTGAGCAAATGAGTGATGCAACAACCGGTCAGGCGCATACAGCTCACACGAACGAGCTGGTTCCTTTCATTTATGTAGGTCGTGCCGCGAAGGCACAAAATGGGCGTTTATCCGATGTCGCACCCACAATTCTGCACTTGATGGGTATGGAACAGCCTGACGAAATGACTGGCACCCCGCTAATGGTGTTAGAGCAGGAGCAGGACTAACTCATGCCGCTACAGGTGTTCTTGCTGGTTGTTCTCGGGTTGTTGTTGGTTAACCCGGTATTAGCTCAGGACTACAGCGAAGACGACAAAGCCTCTACGGAGGCCGAAATAGCTGCTGTTAAAGAAGAGTTAGCAGAACGCCTGAAAGCCATAGAAGAACGTAACTCGGAGCTAAGCTCAACCGAGCAACAGCTTCGGGACCTGGAAATAGAAACAGCCGAAGTTGCCGGCTCACTGCGTCAAACCCAAACCAAGCTCGATGACGTGAATGCTGAAATTACTGAATCAGAGCGTA
>JBNJGQ010000090.1:0-6203 GCA_051747845.1 Pseudomonadota bacterium | reverse complement strand
AGCAGAAAATGTATTCGCTGTTTGTTGAAGATAACTGGATGCCAATAGCGGACTTCACCCTGACTGGCGGCGTTCGCTACGACGAACACGATGTTTTTGGCAGCCAGGTGTCGCCTCGTCTTTATGCGGTTTATAACTTAAGCCCGGCCTGGACGGTTAAAGGTGGTGTAAGTACGGGTTACAAAACGCCGAAAACAACCGATTTATATGACGGTATTGTCGGCTTTGGTGGGCAGGGAACCATGCCTTTTGCCGGTAACCCGGAGCTACAGCCTGAAACCAGCGTTAACTCAGAAATTGCGCTTTACTGGAACTCTGACAACGGCGATAACAACTTTAATATCACCTACTTTAATACGAGTTTCGAGAACAAAATTGCCCGTGGTGATACTATTCAAAGTTGTGAGCAAACCGGCGGTGTGCGTCCATGCGTCAATTTAGGCGAATATGAGCAACTGGGTTATGACACATGGAGCCAGAGTATCAATATCGATAAAGTCGATGTGCAGGGTGTCGAAGTTGCTGCTCGGTACGTTATGAGTGAGGCGTGGTCGATACGTGGTAATTACACCTGGACTGACAGCGAACAAAAAAGCGGTAGCCAGGCAGGATTGCCACTAACCAACACCGCAGAGCATATGGCCAACCTTTGGCTGAACTGGCAGGCTTCGGATGTTCTGACGGTATACCTGCAAGGTGAGCTTCGTTCTGACCGTTATCGCGGTTATGACAGCAATATTGATAAGCAGCTTTATTTTGAAAATTACAGTCTGCTTAACTTAGGTGCGAATTATAAACTGACGGAATCGGTCGATTTAAACCTGCGTATTAACAATTTACTCGACCGTGACTTCACGACGTATTCAACAACCTATACCGACTTAAATGGTGACGGCGAGTTTGAGTACGTAACAGGTCGTGGCGCGGTAAGCGAAGTTGTTTTCACCGACGATTACAATGTGAAAGATAAAACTCGTAACTTATGGATGGGAGTGACAGTTACTTTCTAAAAAACTGAGAGGGCGCCGGGAAAGCCCGGCGTTGCCCTTCTTTATCAGAGGTGTTACAAAATACTTTTGTATCGGAAGAACAAGTAGTCGAGTGAAAAAAATATTTCAACAAACCTCAGAGCTTCAGCACTTTTTTGAACAACTTTACGAGAAATCGTTAAATCCGTTTTGGATAGCTGAAGTGAAAGACGATGATTTTATTATTGTTATTGCGAACCCTGCAGCGCAAAGACTTGAGCCCGAGCAAGTACCTGGAGCTTCGATTCGTAGGCTAGCTAATAAAATAGGTGCTGCCGATGAGATGTTGAAAGGGTACTACCAAGCTATTGCTAGCGGAAATTCCGTGCAGTTTGAACAACGTCCGATTGTTGCGGAGAAAGAGTACTTATTTAGAACGCTTATAGTTCCAATAAAAAATTCAGCTGGGGAAATTACTCATATATGGGGGAGTGCGCACAACCTTACTGACTTCCTGGATCCTCAGAAAGAATTGTTGGCTATTAATAAGCTATTGGATGAAAAAGTCAGAGAGCGAACTCAACAACTGGATGAAGTAGTTCAGGAGCTAGAGCGTATCTCCTGCACCGACGACTTGACCTCGCTGCCAAATCGTCGTCATTTTGATAAGCAGTTGAAGCAGGCTATAGTTGAGTGTAACGCTAACGAGTTACCGTTATCGTTAATCTATATGGATATTGATTTCTTCAAACAATTTAACGATAAATATGGGCATGCCGCTGGTGACGCTTGCTTAAAGAGTGTTGCTGATACACTAAATGATTTTAATGACGGTGAAAGAACATTAGTTGCTCGTTATGGTGGTGAAGAGTTTGTTGTATTACTTGCTAATACAGATGAAGTAAGAGCAAAGTCCACCGCAAAAACTATTCTAAGGTCGGTAGAAAGCTTGTCAGTTTCTATTGGAAATAGAGTTGAGAATGTAACGATAAGTGCCGGTGTAGCTTCTTCGCTCTCATCATCACACGATTCAGATGCCTTACTAAAGGCAGCGGATGATGCGCTTTATAGGGCTAAAGAAAAGGGTCGCAATTGTGTAGAAGTGGAGATCATTCAATAAATGACAGGAAAAGAGCAATTTCCATGTGGTAGTGGTGTTATTTATGCCGAATGCTGCTCCCCTTTACATCAAGAAGAATCTGTAGCTGAAACCCCTTAGCTCGCGTTACAGTGCTTTTGTAAAACAGTTTAACAACTCCTACTGAAAACTGGGCATCACAGTACACTTTCGAGCGTTTTACAAAAAAACTACAATAGCGGCGTTTACAGCTCCCATAACTAAAGCATCTACGAAGCTAAACCCCATTTAATCTCTTTCACAGCGTTGACCTTGCTTCCTGTTATTATTGTTTTGTTCCTCTTAGTAATAGTATTTGTTCAAAATACTTGTTAGATTTACCGAAAAAAACAATGGTCTAGTATCTTGGAAAGACGAAAGGAGGAGCGTCGACTTCAACGGCGTGAAAAGTTAACCACGGCTTTATTGGCGAAGATCAGCATATGGGCTATTTCGATAGTTTTTATCGCTTCTGCTGTTACCTTCCTCACAACTTATAACAATGCCCGAGAGCGAGTTATAAATGTTTTACAACAAGACTTAGCCCCGACCCTTGAACGTAATCAAGCATTATTCAATCGAATTGAAAGTAATGCCAATATTTTAGCGAGCGAATTTCTCTCTCAATACAAACTATTGCAACATTCTGAACATACGGCTCAATGGTTTGATGAATGGTATGAGAAAACATCCCCAGGCGTGGTTCGATTAAAGCCAGAGTTTAATCGTGGTTTAGCAATTAACTCTAACTATTTCGAGAACCTGAGCGCCTTTTTGGGGCCTCGTAACAAATCAATAAGTGAGGAACTGAAAACAAGGGTTATAGCGGCACAATTGACATTGAATGAGCTTGCTCCGGCTTGGCAAAAAGAAGTGGCAAACACGCACTTTTCTATGCCGGAAAATATTATTTCAATGTACTCGGTTGATTCTCCGTGGGGTCTTTTAGCGGATAAAGATTTAGTAATTACCGACTATTCAGTGGTTAAATCAACACTGCAAAGCGAAAACCCTGAGCGCAGGCCTAACTGGACCGGTCTTTACTACGATATTTCTGCCGACGTATGGACGATAACGTATCAAAAACCTATTGATCTAAATGGACAGCATTTAGCAAACGCGAGTTTTGATGTTGCTTTAGGCAGTTTATTAAGTGACCTCACAGAGAAAAAACGCCTCGAATCAGAGCATATTGTTTTAAACACAAAAGGGGATTTAATCGCAGCGTCAAACCTATCACAAGACTCTATTATTGAACGCTCTACTTTGACTTCCGAGACCTATGATGAGCCCCTCTATCAACAATTAAGTGGCCTTGTGAGCGAAGGTAATCTTAATGAAAACTCTGTTATTCTGGAAAATGAGATCGAAGGGCAGTTACTTATCGTAGACAGAATAAGTGGTCCTCAGTGGTGGCACATAACGGCTTACCCGCTCAGCGAAATTCGTAACCAAGCTATTCAGTTACCTTTGCAGTTAGTGGCTGCTGGTATTGGTTTGGTTGTACTTATTCTGCTAATGACTTACTGGCTTATTCAACGCGAGGTAAGTAAACCTCTTCATGAAGTTGCCACTGTTGCTTCTCTGATGGGTCAGAAAAACTATCAAGAAGCTTTGTCTCATAGAGCTGCTTCGATAAAAGCTCGTGGTGAAGTTAAAGAGGCTTTAGATGCTTTTAAAACCATGGCGGGCCGCTTTATTTCAGCTCAAAATGAACTTGAGCAACAAGTTGAAGCACGAACCGCGGAGCTAGCAGAAGCTAACAAGCAACTGGACGCGCTGGCACATATGGATGGTCTAACTGGGTTGTTTAATCGAAGAGCTTTTGACAGGGATTTAAACGCCGCTATTAAATCAGAAAAGTCTTATTATTTAATGATGGCAGATATTGATGAGTTTAAGCCTTACAACGATAACTATGGACATGAGGCGGGCGACACTGCCCTGAAAAAGATAGCGGAAGGCTTACGGGACAGAACTGCGCTGAAAGTTTACCGGTACGGCGGCGAGGAGTTTGCGATGATTATTCCGGCGGCTGAGTCAATTGAAAAAAAGCTTAATGAGTTGCGTGAAGCAGTAATGACTTTAAGTATTCGACATGAGTACAAAAAAGCGGAATTGCCAATTTTAACTTTAAGTATGGGAGCGGCACGGATTCGGGATAATGAAGCCGCAGCTGACGCAATTCGAAGAGCCGACCGGCAACTTTATGAAGCTAAAAGAGCCGGTCGGAACTGTGTTTTTGTGGAGTAATGATTTGTTATAAGCTACGAATATTATCCGCAGTTAACTCAATAATACGCTGCCGTGCTTCCGGAGAGGTCCAGGCGTTATGCGGCGTTACAATTAGGTTCAAGGGCTCGTTTAGAGCATCAAGCAACGGATGGCCGTCTTTAGGAGGCTCTTGTGGAAGAACATCGGTTGCATAGCCGCCAATTTGGCCGCTACGTAATGCGTCCAGCACGTCGTGCTCGTTTGCAACACCACCCCGGGCGTTATTAATGACTAAAGTGTGAGGCTGGCAATGCTTGATATTACCGCGGTTAAGCAAACCTCTTGTTTCGTCGGTTAGCGGGCAATGGAAAGAGATAACGTCGGCCTCAGGCAATAACTCATCAAAACTCGGGCGTGAGTCGTCGTCTTTTCCCGGACGAGCAGTAAAGGTAACGCGCATACCTAATGTTTCAGCTTGTTTTTTTATCGCTTGCCCAAGTTCGCCCGAGCCGACAATAACCAAGAGCTTGCCCTCAAGTTGGAACGTTGACGGATCAAGCAGGGTAAACAGCGGCGATTTTTGCCAGTCACCAGCAGCCAGCCGTTTTTGCATAGCAGGCATTTTTGTCGCCAGCGACAGCATCATCATTAATGTGTGCTGGACCACACTGGGTGTTCCGTAAGCTTCAACATTTTTAACTGGAATACCAAGCTTTGTGGATGCCTTTAAGTCGACATTATTCATGCCTGTAGCCAGTACACAAACTAGCTTTAACTTCTCTGCCTTCTTTAAAGAAGCCTCGTCAAGCACCACTTTGTTGGTAATAACGATATCGGCATTTTGAATACGTTTATCAACTTGCTCAGGCGAAGTGAGAGGGTAACTGACGAGCTCGCTGACCTGATTTTCAATAGGTGATAAGTCAACGCCTTCGCCTAAACTATCACTATCTAAAATCACTGCTTTCATGACACCGCTCCGTTAAATCAAGCAAAGTTTTAATGAATAGCATGTAGCTTATCACTAAAAACTAAAATATACAGTGGACACTATATTTATAACAATTAGTTATTAGGATACTATTGGCGCGGTTTTTTGGGGGCTCACTGATAACCTCGGAATACTGTTGTTAGTATTTAATAATTAAGAAAAATAAATGTTTAAAATTGGAAGGTTGGTCGTGTTAGCCGTTGCGAGTTTCTATTTGTCGGGCTGTACCTCGACAATGACTGCTGAACAAGCGGCTCCTGCCGTAAATACACCTAGTGAACTTGAGTCGATTTCAATAGCTGTGGTTGATAAACGAGAGTATGTTTTGAATAACGATAAAGCGCCAAGCTTTGAAGGGCTCTTGCGTTCAAGTTTCGGAATTCCTTATTCTCAGTACACCTATAACCGACAGCCTATGTCCGAATACTTAACTGAGCGGTTAGTTGCCGGCTTTAAAAAGCAGGGTGTGAAAGCCGAAGCTTATCTGACTTCTCATTCAATGAGCGTTAGCAGTATTAAAGAGGCATTGGCAAAGCAAGAGCGACCATCAGTTATTATTGCTCTGAATGAGTGGAAATATGACTACCACGCCTTTTCTGATAGCTCCTGGTACGACGTAGACGTTGTTGTTTTAGGAACAAACGGCGAAGAGAAAACCACACGAAGCTTTAAAGGCGAGAATGATGTAGGTAACGGGCTCATTTCAAACGAAATGCAAACTATCTATAAGCATCGTTTTGAGTCAATTTTCTTAGATGATGCTATTCAGGAAGCCTTAATGCAATAATTTTTCCTGGCACTAACGAGGAAGAAACATTAAGCTTTCTTCCTCAATTCAAACAAACAGATATTGCAAAACGTGCTCTATTACAAAAACAACAAAGCACTCATTTTACTGCTAAAAAATATTAAA